>JANYFI010000276.1 GCA_025362765.1 Ferruginibacter sp.
GTTATGAACAATGAGGATATAGAAATGGAATCTGGGGTCGACAGTGCGTATAATTCCATTGATTTTGACAGCCCGGAAGGAAGAATAAAAGCAAAAATTTATGCTGACCGTTACCAGAAAAAAAGTATCAAATTAGCTACCCTGGTAGATGAGGAAGTTGATAACACAGACCGTCCGGCGCTAGGTTTAAACCAACGACAGGTGGGTATTTGGGTATTGCAGGCTACCAATATGCCGGCTATTTTAATTGAAACGGGTTTTATTACCAACCACGATGACGAACGCTATATCAACAGTGAAAAAGGCCAGCAGGAACTGGCTGAGTGTATTACCCGGGCGATAAAAAAATACAAAGAAGAGATTGACCATACACCGGCTGCAGTACCAGCCAGGCCTGTAGCAATTGCTGATGAGCCGGCTGAAAAATATACGGATAGGGCAAAAAACATTTTAAAGAGAATTGATTTAACACAATCCAATTTTAAAGTTGATTTATATGACGATGGGGATATTGATGGCGATATTGTATCAGTTTATTACAATGGTAAAAATATTTTAAATAGTAAAAAACTAACGGAGAAACCTTTAACGCTGAACCTTGAGGCAGACCCCAATAAAACCGAAAATGAATTGGTTGTATATGCAGAAAATGAAGGTACTATTCCGCCTAATACCGCTTTAATGATTGTTACAGAAGGCAATACCAGAACAGAAGTTCGCATTACTGCGGATGCCAAAAAGAACGGTGTAGTGTTGTTTACTAAAAAATAACGTCCGGCTGCTCTTAGCCCATCAGCTAATTATTCCCTATTTTTACCCTCAAAACAACGTAGTTCACCAATGACTATCTCAAACGAAACAAAGGTTGGCGCTTTAACTGCCATTGCTATAGTACTCCTCATACTTGGTTTCAATTTTTTAAAAGGAAGAAATATTGGTGGTAAAAACACCCACTATGTTACATTCTTCAACGATATACAAGGCTTGGCCACCAGCAATGCCGTAGTGATCAATGGCATGCAGGTAGGCAGCATTAACAAAATAGATGGTGGTAAAGACATGCGCCGCATAAGAGTAGATATCAATATGACCGAAGACGTGGTAATTCCGGTAGATGCGTTGGCCGTTATCAAT
Organism: Ferruginibacter sp.; assembly: GCA_025362765.1. GTDB lineage: Bacteria > Bacteroidota > Bacteroidia > Chitinophagales > Chitinophagaceae > Ferruginibacter. Next base: position 1,135 of record JANYFI010000276.1, read on the forward strand.
AAGTCCTTATTAGGCACTGTACAACTGGAGGTGCGACTTGGCAACAGCAGCAATTACTTACAACCCAATGATACCATTAAAACAATCGCCAGCGATGATATATTGGGAGATGCCATGAAGAAACTGGACCCTGTTTTATACCAGGTAACCAATGCGGTAAAGTCGCTGGATTCGCTGTTAAGAACTGTCACCAGCGTGTTTGATCCCAATGCAAAAAATAACATTAAAGGTGTACTGGATAACCTGAATAAAACAACGGCCAGCCTTGCCGTATCTTCCGCTTCTTTGCAGGGTATGCTGAATGCGCAAACAGGCGCATTGGCAAAAACACTGGATAATGTTAGTTCCTTTACCGGCGCTTTAAAAAACAACAATGAAAATTTAAGCAAAACAATGAGTAATGTGGAAGCTGCCACTGACAAATTGGCCAAGCTTGATTTTGAAAAAACACTGAATACTTTAAATGGAACTTTAACAGATTTGAAAGGCGCAGTAGGCAAAATAGGCAGTAAGGACGGCACAATCGGACTTTTGTTAAACGACACCAAATTATACAATAACCTTAACGCTACTAGCAATAAAATCAATTTATTGCTCGATGATTTGCGGGTGCATCCAAAACGGTATGTGAATATTTCATTGTTTGGTAAGAAAGATAAAAATGGTCCCTTGCTGATACCGTTGGCAGATACCGTAAATGCTCCTTACATTATAAAGCCTTAACGCATCATTGCCGTGCATGTAATTTGTGCAGTGAGTAATAAAGACATTCCATTCCGGTAATATTAAAACTTTGTGATACCATTTGTAAATAAAAATAGAAATTGCACCTGGCTAAAATTACATGCATTGAAATTATTATTTACCCAAAGTTTATTTTTTTTATCATTGCTTTTATTGGCTGGTACTTTCAATGTTTCCGCCCAGCAAACACAGCCAAATCAACCTGGCAACGACACACTTAGAACAATTCAAATTATACAGGGGCAAAGCCTTCGCGAAAAATCAATTGATTCCGTAACAACCTTAAAAACCATTACAGGTAATGTAATTTTAAAAGAAGGCCTTACGCTTTTTTATTGTGACAGCGCCACCATCAACAGTTTGACCAATGTGCTGGAAGCTTTTGGCAATGTACATATCAATCAAAACGACAGTATCAATACCTACGCACAATACCTGCGTTACGTAGGCAAAGACAGGATGGCTTTTCTAAAAAAAGATGTACGGCTCACTGATAAAAAAGGTACACTTTATACCCAGGATTTAGTGTACGACCTAAAGTCAAGCGTTGGCACTTATAGCACAGGCGGCAAAGTGGTAAATGGTACTACGGTGTTAACAAGCAGTGAAGGTGTTTACTATGGCAGCACCAAAGATGTTTATTTTAAAAACAACGTTCACCTGGTAGATCCAAAATATGATATCGTAAGCGACAGCCTGTTGTATAACACCCAATCGCAACTGGTTACTTTTATTACAGCTACAAAAATAAAAAGCAAGGAAGGCGGAGATATCTTTACCAAAACCGGCACGTACAATTTACAAAACGGCAAGGCCTTCTTTGGCAGCCGGTCAGTGATAAAAGATAGTACAAGAACATACGTGGCAGATAATATGGCTTATGATGAAAAAAGTGGCATTGCGCAATTGGAAGGCAATGCCGTTGTTAAAGACAGCGTAAATGGCTACTCTATCATAAGCAACCAGATTTTTACCAACAAATTTGACCAGACTTTTTTGGCCACCCGTAAACCAGTGTTGATTTTTAAAGGTGAGGGAAAAGACAGCACTTTTATTGCGGCGGACACCTTGTATTCCGGCGTAATTAAATTAGATATCAATGGCAAAAAAATAATAAAAACAGATACACTCAAAACTACTACCGTAATTGGATTGAAGGATTCCACTCTAACAGGCCACACTCAAAATAAAAAAGATGTGTCCGCTCATAATCCACTTGATATTGACTGGTTACAACCCGTGAAGCCACTGCCAAAAGACTCGGGATTTGTGTACGTGATACAAAAATATAAAGCGGTTGAAAATATCGCCGACGGAGAAACAATAAGGGAAACGGCGCTTACAAAAAGGGCTGATGCTGCCATTGAAAAAATACGAAGTGAAGAAGTTGCGGGAAAAAAATTTCCTATCCCATTGGCTATGAAGCTGGCCGCAGCCAAACCGATAGATAGTTTAACCAGTAAAGAAAATACGGCTGTAAAACAATTTGCCGCAACTGATTCTATAAAAAAAGTATCTGGTTCCAAACTTGTGAAAGATAGTACTATCCGCTTTTTTGAAGCTTTTCATCACGTTCGTATTTTTAACGATTCTGTGCAGTCTGTTTGCGACAGTTTATTTTATTCTTCAGAAGATTCTGTTTTC
>JANYFI010000325.1 GCA_025362765.1 Ferruginibacter sp.
AAACAGGGCTTTGCCAACGCCATTGCTTATTACATGAAGTTAACGTACAGCAACTGGCATAAGGAACTGGTGCATGATGACAACATACAGACAGAGCTGCAAAGCATGACAGGCGGACAGCTGGAATTTAACAACCGGCCGTTTGTAAAACACCGCACTGATAACCGTACTGATCGGGATGATTACAGAACAGGAACTACCAATAGTGGTAACTACCGCAAAAATTTCAGTGGCCGAAATAATAATACCAACGCCGGAAGAGATAACAGAACAGGTGGAGGAAATAACAGACCGGGCGGTAACGGAAACAATCGCCCAGGGGGTGGAGATAATAGAAATAACAATAACCGCAACTTTAAAAAAAGATTTTAGAAAAATATAAGAACCAACAAAAAAACACCAGCAATATCGTTGGTGTTTTTTTGTTACCTGCTTATATTAATGGCCAGTTTAGGAAAACTACCATTAATAAAAAATTGTAATTAAATATGAAACGATTTAACGGTTATATGTCCTCATAAAAGTTACTTCTACAGCTATTGGCTACACCTAAAATTATAAAAACGAATTTATCTACTCATTGTTCGAAACACTTCATCTGCTTAACGAAAATTGAATAATCCTGATGTAAATAATCAGTCAAATAGTCCTGTTACGGTGGGGTAAAGTACGATGGTCAATACGAACAAAATTCTTCCGTCTTCCATGGCTTTGTCAGCATACATTTTTTCTGTGGCAAGAAATTTATCGTCGGTACAATTCATGCAGCCTAAAATAATATCCGTATTAATAAAATCTATTTTACCTTTTGACTCTGCATAAATTAGTCCGGGGTTAGGTGCATTGCCGCCGCAGAAACTAAAATTACCTTCGTTTATAGTACGCAGTTCAAACAAAGGCATACCGGAATGTACCCCGCTTTTAAGTCTCCAGTCATTTTCAGCGGTAAATTTATCATATCCTTCCTGGCTCTTTAGTTTATGTGCTCCGCCTATCAGCATGTTATCCAATTTGCGCCGGTTAAGTCCGTCTTTCCACACAAAAATAACCTGCCTGCTGGTGTTTATGAACAACACAGAACACTTAACAATATCATTTTTTGAGAAATAATAAACGTCTTTTTTTACATTTTTTTCGCCAAAATAATACAGCAGGTATTCATGCGAAGTAAACTGCAACAAGTCTTCAGCAAAATGTACATCTCTGCTGGTGGAAAGTTCTTTTTTAAAAAATGTAATGGAATACCAGGTAATCCCATCTTGGTTTATTGCGGCAGCATCGGCAGTATAATCTTCATGTTGGTATAAATAAGAAGTTGGTATAACTGTGGTATCCTTTTCATATTCGCAGTGAAAGGAGTCCTTTTTTAAGCTTTCGATAATGCCGGTATATTCCTCTTTTAAAGTAGTTTGATAAGTAAGGGTAAATGTTTCTTTAAGAGAAGAAATAACTACTTTTCGCCCTACAGAATCCGCCGTTTTTTTTCGGCTCCTCATTTTGGGCTGGTATTGAAAGGTTTTAATTATAGTGTCCCCCAGTGATTCTATACCGGCAGCATGGTATTTTTTACCGGTTAAACGACTCTCCCGTTTTAAAGTAGTTTCAGACAGCATGGCCAGTAATTTTTTCGCTGAAAATTCCTGGCTTTTAACCCCTGAGGTAAGGATGATATAAAAAGATACGAGTAATATTCTCTTCATTCCTGCTTTCAATTATAATTAAAAAATAGAGATAAGGATTGTAAACATCAATAGTTTTAGCCTGATTTTACCGCTGCCAGTTGGTAAATAAATTTCCATTCCTCATTTTGACAATATTTTCACCAAATTACATTAAAAAAATAACCTGCAATTTGGAGGATATTTTTTAATCCAGGTTCATATGCAAAAGAATTATAAAAAGAGCGGTAGAATTTTAATGGTCCTGCCTTCTCACAATGCAGGTAATTAAGTCTTTTACCGGGCATATCTACTGTTATTGATAAAGTATTGCTTTGTAGATGTTCGGCAATGCCGGACCAATCCGTAAAACTTAACAGTAAAATATTTTTTTTCGATTGCATATTCATTTGTGCTGCCTGAAAAGCCATTCCATCATTAACGGATCTTTATAAGCTGCCAGCCATGAAAAATGCCCAACGGAGGGGTATTGCGTAAATCCAGGATGAGCGCCCGCCTTTACCAATGCTTCAACCATAGTTATTGAAAATAAAGGGTTAACAGCCGGGTCTTCCGCGCCATGGAAAATCCATATCGGTAATTTTGCAATCAGGGATGCTTTGGAAACATCGCCACCACCGCAAACCGGCACCGCAGCCGCAAATAAGTTGGGATACCGTTCAATGGCATCATACGTACCAAAACCACCCATTGATAAACCTGTGATGTAAATCCGGTTGGTATCAATGGAAAATTTAGTAGCCATTTCATGTATCAACCCAATTACAAGCGCCATTGTTTTAGACGGCGTGGGTTTCAATTTAAGATCAACGTTTTTATCATGTCTTTCAAAGTTATCCCAGCCGGTGTTTTCAGGGCATTGTGGCGCAATCAAAAAACAGGGATGCATCGCCATTGCCTCGTCTGTCGCAAAATTTTGAACACCCCATTTTAGCTGAGCTTCATTGTCACTGCCTCTTTCCCCGCTGCCATGTAAAAAAATTACCAGCGGATACTTTTGCATATTGTCTGCATCAGGAAACAGCATTCGGTAATTCAATGTATCCCGCTGGTTAACAAATTTATTTACACTAAACCTGGCATTCTGTGCAACAGATAATTGTATACCGGTCATCAACAAAACGACAAAGAACACAAATGTATTTTTAATAGTATAAGCAATCATTGTTAACCTATTTTGAATTAAATATGCGTTATTGCCGCAAATGTATTGTCGCAATTCATTGGCTTATCATACAGGAAAAATAAATGGACAAGTTTGACGCGGCTTTTGCAACTACTAATAAATTTTCCATGCTGAAAAAGAAATTAAAAACCAGAAATCCTTCTTTCTCTGCATAAAAAAGCCACTAAATTAAAAGCGGCTTTTTTATGCAGAGAAGTTTTCGATTATTTTGTGGCAGTTGTTTTTTTACCGCAACTCTTGCCCGATTTTGAGCAACAGGATTTGGTGCATTTTTTCTTTTTGCCGTTATCGGCAAAACTTACACCTGACACCAAGACAAATGCAGTGGCTAATAGCAATACTTTTTTCATATGATGTATTAATTTTTTCGTGAAAATAAATATAACAAAAATATTATTTTCAGCCAAAACATGGCTATTAAATTGTTGAATTTACAAAGTAGCGATAACGGTTACGCCGCCTTGTACTGCTTGGTTTAGTTCCACATTCACCTTGGTACCAACCGGCAATAACAAATCTACCCTGCTGCCAAACTTGATAAAACCAAACTCGCCCGTTTGATTTACCTTTTGTCCCACCTGCAAATAATTCACAATCCGCTTGGCCAATGCTCCTGCAATTTGTTTTACCAATATTTCAGTATCGCCTTTCCTCAATACTACCGAATGACGTTCATTATCGGTAGATGATTTTGGATGCCAGGCCACCAGGTATTTTCCTTTGTGGTATTGGTTGTACACCACCGTGCCACTGATTGGATTCCGGTTGACATGTACATTAGCCGGGCTCATAAAAATAGAAATCTGCAGGCGTTTCTCTTTAAAGTATTCCGGGTCAACTGTTT
>JANYFI010000344.1 GCA_025362765.1 Ferruginibacter sp.
GATGGCATCAAGCTCATTAAGCTAAACTTTATGCCTCGTAATACTACCGATCTTTTATTCAGGGGAGTAATGTACGTAACACTAGATGGAAATTATGGCATACAGAAAATCAACTTGTCTATCAGTAAAAAGGCCAATCTAAACTGGGCACGTGAATTAAAAATCGACCAGAGTTTTGAAAAAAATATTGCCGACGGAAGATACCATGTAATAAAGAGCAGCATGAAAGCCGAGTTTTCACTCAGGCAAAATTCAGCCTCCGGAATATTAGGGGAAAGAACAGTATCTTTTAAAAATTTTGAAATTAACCAGCCGGCAGCAGACAGTATTTATGCGGGTAGGGATGAAGTTGCGCTAAACGTTCAAGGAAGTAATACGGATAGCTTTTGGATAGCAAACAGGCAGCAGCAATTGTCAAATGTAGAAGCTAAAGTGTATTCCAACATCGATAGTTTAAGGAACATGAAATCGTTTAAGAATACGCTTAAAATCGCCACGTTGCTTTTTTCGGGGTGGATTAAATTTGGCGCAATACAGGTGGGCAATACCAACACCTTTTACAGTTTCAATTCGTTGGAAGGCTTTAGGATAAAAATAGGCGGCCGAACAACCACCGACTTCAGCAAACGCTTTTACCTGGAAGGATATGGAGGCTACGGCTTTAAAGATGAAAAATACAAATACCTGATAGCTGGAGCGTATTCATTTAACCGAAAATCAATTTATACTTACCCGCTCAATTATGTAAAGTTTAGCCGGCAATACGAAACTGCACTTCCCGGGCAGGAATTGGTGTTTGCCGCGGAAGATAATTTCCTGCTTTCTTTTAAACGTGGTACAACTGATAAATGGTTTTATCAAAACAGTTATAAAGCGGAATACGTTCGTGAATTTGGCAAAAATTTTACTTATAAATTAAGGTATGCTAATTTAAAACAAACGCCTGCAGGTTCGCTGGTTTTTGAAAAGCCGGCCGTCGGTGGCTTAGATACCATCGCAAATATCACTACTTCTGAAGTTACTGCGGAATTACGCTGGGCACCACATGAACAGTTTTACCAGGGTATTAATTTCAGGACACCAATAAGAAACAAATTTCCGATTTTTACGCTTCGCATTCAGGATGGTATAAAAGGGTTTTTAAACGGGCAATACAATTACCAGCAGCTAACACTGGCCATAGCCAAAAGATGTTATTTATCCCAGTTGGGGTATATGGATGTATCATTGGAGGGCGGTCATATTTTTGGGCAGGTACCTTTTCCATTGCTGGATATTCACCGGGCCAACCAAAGTTATGCCTACCAGTTAAACGCCTATAACCTGATGAATTTTATGGAGTTTGTAAGTGATAATTATGCGGCGGTTAACACCGATTTTTATTTCAATGGATTTTTCTTTAATAAAATACCGCTGTTAAAAACACTAAAACTTAGAGAAGTAGCAAGTTTTAAAATATTATATGGCGGTATCAGGGATGAAAACAATCCGGCGAAAAACGCAGAGGTGTACAATTTCCCCAAAGCAGGTTTAGCTGGCGTACCCACCACTTATTCACTCAGCAAAATACCCTATATGGAAGCCAGTGTAGGCATTGCTAATATTTTTAAAATACTGAGGGTTGACGTGGTTAAAAGACTTACGTATCTTGATCATCCGGATATTTCAACCTGGGGCATAAGGACCAGGGCAAGGTTTGATTTTTAATAAATAAAATGGGAGGTATGGAAGATATTCTGGTTAGAGACAAATTGCAAAAAGGCATCTATAAAGTGATTAATCCGCTGGTAAGAGGGCTAATCAAAATTGGCTTTACTCCAAACCTGGTAACGGTAACAGGGCTGGTGCTGAACATTCTGGTAGCCATCGTATTTATAAAGGGTGCAGAACAGGGCAACCGCGGAGACCTTTCTTATATCGGTTGGGCCGGGGCGTTAATTTTATTTGCCGGTTTATTTGATATGCTGGATGGACAGGTGGCAAGACTGGGAAATATGAGTTCTACTTTCGGAGCCCTTTTTGACTCAGTGTTAGATCGCTACAGCGAACTGATCATGTTTTTAGGTATTTGTTACTACCTGGTGGCGCATCATTATTTTATCAGTTCCCTGGCGGCGTT
>JANYFI010000345.1 GCA_025362765.1 Ferruginibacter sp.
TTAAATTTTCTAAAATTATTTTAGTAGTTTCAAAATTGGTATGATGAAAAGAGCGGATACCTAATTTTTGCGCAGCGTTGGCAAACATAGTACGGTCATCAAAATAAACGCACTGGCTTGGCGAGGCTTGCGCTATACCCAATGCCAGCTTAAATATGCGGGGATCCGGCTTGCGCATATTTACTTCACAAGATGAAATAAAGGCGTCAAAAGCCTGGTGCAATTTAAATTTCTGCACCCGGTAATCATTTAATTCTTTGCCTTCATTATTGATAGAAATAATCCGGAAACCGCAATCCCTTTTCCACTCTTTCAGCCATTGTAACATACCGGGTAATTCAACCGATTGTGAATACATAAAATCTTTAAAATCCTGCCTTACAAAATCTCTTGGATAATTAAATATCACCGTGTCCAAATACTCATCCAACGTAATGCTACCAACTTCATACACATTGAAAATAAAATTGTGCAGCGCATCAATTTCATTATAATCAAGGCCAAATATTTCAGCGGCTTTTTTTCTTGATTCATGCCCCCATCCATTGCTTAATACCACCCCGCCTATATCAAAAAACAGTATTTTAAGATCGTTTACTTTTTGCATGGTTTATTTTATTTTTCGAGTAAATGTACTTTTTGCAGGCGACGCAGGTGTCTTTCCGCGCCGGTAAAGCGGGCATTTAAAAAGGCAGTTACCAACTCTTGTGCAGCCATGTATCCCGTAACCCTTCCGCCGAGGCAGAGCATATTCAGGTTATCATCCTCCACGCCCTGGTGTGCCGAAAAATGATCATTGATTAACGCGGCCCGTACGCCGGAGATTTTATTAGCGGCTACGCAAGCACCAACACCACTGCCACAAATAGCAATGGCCCGGTCAAGTTCACCTTCCGCCAGGGCTCGCCCCATAGGCACTACATAATCGGGATAGTCATCGCCATCGTTTAATTGAAATGCGCCAAAATCTTTTACTTCATAGCCCAATCCCGTCAAAAAAGGATGAATGATTTCTTTTAGTTCGTATCCGCCGTGATCTGATGCGATGCCGATTTTCATTAGTGATAAGTTATGAGTTTTTTAAGATTAAAAAGATCTATTAATTCAAAAGTAAAAAGTAAAAACGCAAAATTTTATTTTCAATTTGATGATTAAGCGTTAAATGCTTTAAGGCTGCATGATACGTTTCGATAAAGTTAAATTAGGCTTTAAAAGTACAAGAGTGTTATGCAGCCTGGGGGAAAAACTGCCAATGAATTTGCAAAACGTTTTATAAGTCTGAACAAGATTCACATTTCACAATTCACAAGTTACAATTCATAACTAACAGTTGGTTTTTCCAACAGCGTCATTGCTTTTGCCACCACGTTTTCTACCGTAAACCCAAAATGTTTATATAAATCTTCCGCAGGGGCCGATTCACCAAAAGTAGTCATGGCAATAATGGCACCTTCGTCAGTGACATATTTATGCCAACCCAACGGAGAACCTGCTTCAACTGCCAGCCGCTTTTTTATGGCAGATGGAAATATTTTTTCTTTGTATTCCTCGTCCTGCCTTTCAAATAACTCCCACGATGGCATGCTCACCACCCTGCTATGAATACCTTCTTCTGTTAGTTTTGCATGAGCCTGTAAAATCAAATCTACTTCAGAACCCGTTGCTATCAAAATGATCTGTGGGTCAATAAATGAATCAGATAAAATATAAGCCCCCTTCTCTAACTCGGTCGCCTTACCATATTTTGACTGGTCTATAATGGGCAGGCCTTGCCGCGTAAATACCAATACTACCGGGCCACCTGTATGCTCCAGCGCCACCCTCCAGGCCTGTGCCGTTTCGTTGGCATCGGCAGGACGGATTAAAGTGATGTTGGGAATAGAGCGAAGGGAAATCAGTTGTTCTACCGGTTGGTGAGTAGTACCATCTTCGCCTAACCCAATGCTGTCGTGCGTGTACACAAAGATGGGCCTTATTTTCATGATGGCTGCCAGCCTGATGGGCGGACGCATGTATTCGGAAAATATCAGGAAGGTAGCCCCGTAAGGAATAATTCCTTTGGTTAACGCCATGCCATTTAAAGCTGCGCCCATAGCATGTTCCCGTATACCGAAATGAAAATTCCTTCCGCCGTAACTGGTGGGTGTAAATGATTCGTAGTTGGCAAGATTAGTATCTGTGGAAGGAGACAGATCTGCTGAACCCCCTATTAAACAGGGCAGACTTTCAGCAATAGCATTCAATACTTTTCCCGACGCCTGGCGTGTGGCCATCTTTTTTTCTGATGCCTCAAACACCGGTAATTTATCTTTCCATCCTTCTGGTAACTGGCCCTTGAGCGCAGCTTCATACTCCGCCGCCAAATCTGGAAAGGCTGTTGTATACCGGCCGAATAAATCATTCCATTCTTTTTCCAGCGTTATTCCTTTGTCGCCTATGGCACGATAATATGTTAATACTTGTTCTGGTACTTCAAAAAAATTTTCCTGATCAAATCCAAAAAACTGCTTTACCAATTTTACCTCTTCTGCTCCCAGGGGCGAGCCGTGCGCCGCTGCGGTATCTTCTTTATTCGGACTTCCGTATCCTATATGTGTGCGGACTTTTATGAGCGAGGGACGGGTAGTTTCTTCTTTTGCATTTTTAACGGCTGATGCTATCGAAGCGATGTCATTTCCATCTTCCACTATTTGTACATGCCAATCATAGGCTTCAAAACGTTTGGCTACATCTTCTGTAAAAGTGATGCCAAACGTTTTGAAGCCTATGATTGGCATGTACAAATAGTGGAAGATGGAAATGACATCGCTTCGATAGCAT
>JANYFI010000411.1 GCA_025362765.1 Ferruginibacter sp.
AAATAGCGAATAGTCATTTAAAGAACTCAATATGATCCATGAATTTATGGCCGACAAAATAGCCGTTGAAGACAGCGACACTGAGGCATTTGCTGCCATGATTTTGCAGGCCACTTATCCGCAGCACCGTTTTCCGTTAACCAATCCATTTTTCTACTCACCCATAAAACGCAGATTAATTATGCTCACAAAAAACAAAAACCCCAAAGCAGGCTATATCGGCCGTCTGCTTGTATTGCCTGTCGCTGCCTTATTGTTTGCAGCATTCACTTTAAAAACAAAAACAATTACCAATATTGCTGTTTACCATGGTAAACAAATTACGGTTGTGTTGGATGCTGGCCATGGTGGTAAAGACTTTGGCGCTCTAAGCCTTGATGGAAATATTGTTGAAAAAGATATGAATCTTTCCATTGTAAAGAAAATAAAGGCATTGAATAACAATCCAAACATCAACTTAATTTTAAGCAGGGAATCTGATATTTATCAAAGCCCTCAGGAGAAAGCGGATTTCAGTGCAGCACAACATCCTGATCTATTCATTAGCATTCATTTTGACGCCGCATTAAAAGATGCTGCGTCTATAAAAACAGGGATGAATGTGTTTGTAGCAAAAGACAATTTTGCCAATACCTCCAGTAGTAAATTATTTGCCTCGGCGGTTATCAACGAGTTTTCTAACAATTATAAAATTCCGGTTGCGCAACTTCCATTACAGCGCCAGGTAGGTATTTGGGTATTGCAACAAAGTGTTTGTCCGGCGATATTAATTGATGCTGGTTATATTACCAACAAAAAAGACATAGCTTATTTGCAAACAGAAGAGGCAAAAGAAACCATCGCAAAAAATGTATTGGCGGCGATTGAAAAATATGCTGTTGCTGGAAGCAATCCAACTAACACAACTCTCGTAAATACCGGACAAAGCTCAGTGGATAAAGACACGGTTCCTGAAAAAAAGGATAAACCTGATCCAATAATTAAAGCAGACACAATATTTGTAAACAAAGAAAAACCATTGGGGAGTGATGGAGAACTAATATTTATTAATGGGAAAAAAGCTTCAAAGATAGAAATAAATAAACTCAATACCTACCTGATAAGAAGTATAGATGTGTATTCTGCCAACGATGCCGAAGCGATAAAACTATATGGACCAGGTGCAAAAAAAGGTGTTATAAAAATAACGACACAACCAAAAAAATCAATCAATGTTATAGATGTGAAATCGGATGAGAAATACAATCCTGCAACTAATGATGATAAAATTTTTACCAAGATAGAAAACGAACCCAAATTTCCCGGCGGAAACTCAGCATGGCGCAGTTATCTTCAAAAAAATCTGAACCCTTCCATTCCGGTAGACAGTGGCGCTCCGGCGGGTACGTACAGAGTCATCATAAAATTTATTGTAAATAAAGATGGAAGCATTAGTGACGCAAAACCCGAAACCAAACACGGGTATGGTATGGAAAAAGCAGCATTGGAACTAATAACCAACGGACCTAAGTGGAAACCTGCAGTACAAAACAACCATATTGTAACCGCTTACAAAAAGCAGCCAATTACATTTGTAATACAGGAGCAATAATTACTATAGAGTTTACACCTTTTAAAAAGGTGTAAACTCTTATTGCATAGCTCAATAAACAATCGTCTCGTCTTTCAATTGTATCACCAGTTCTTTTTTATCATTCGCCTCTACCCTACCGATGATTTGTGCCTCAATATTAAAAGTGTTGGCCGTGGTAATCATCAGCTCCGCATCTTCCGGCGAACAGTAAATTTCCAATCTACAGCCCATATTAAATACCTCGTACATTTCTTTATTATTACTACCGCTGCTTTTTTGAATGAGCTTAAAAATTTCGGGGGCTTCAAATAAATTATCTTTCACAATCCTGAAATTATCCGGCAGGTATTTCATGCACTTGGTTTGGCCGCCACCACTGCAATGTATAAGGCCATGGATTTTATCAAAGGCATTTTCCAGCAATACTTTCAATACCGGCGCATAAGTTCTTGTAGGAGATAAAATCAGTTTGCCTATAGTTGTAGTGAATGGTGAATCGTCAATGGTGA
>JANYFI010000425.1 GCA_025362765.1 Ferruginibacter sp.
TTTATATGCAGAATTATCTAAACGAATTTTGTTACAAGTTTAATAGAAGGTATTTTGGTATCAAATTATTTGACAGATTGATCCTTGCAGCTTTAGAAAAATCTTGTTATGGCCCAATTCCAAAAAGCGAATAGTCATTAATAATCCAAGCTGCTCCGCTGCTACATACAACCAAAATTGTATTGAGCTAAAGTTGGCGACCTTTGCTTATTTTTGGGGTTATGCCAAATAATAACACTGCGGGGGGGATTATGGAACATCATCTCATCAAATCAGCCTTTTTAAAAAGGCAGGTAAAAGTGGATTGTTATCTTCCAATGCTATCTGCCGGTATAAACGAAATTAATTTGCTGTTGATCAATGACGGACAGGATTTGGTGACTATGAATTTTCAATATATTTTGTCAGGATTATATGAACAACAAGCCATTACTCCCTTATTTTGCGTGGGATTGCATTGCGGAGACGACAGGAGAAATGAATATGCGACGGCAAAAATATTAGATTACGATGGCCGCGGAACAAAGGCTGCCGCACATGACCAATTTGTTTTTCAGGAGCTGTTGCCTTTTTTAGCAAAAAAATATTCGGCATTTACTTTTATAGAAAAATCCTATGCCGGTTTTTCTTTGGGAGGATTGAGCGCATTGGATATTGTATGGAACTATCCAAATTATTTTACGAAAGTGGGTGTGTTTAGTGGTTCCCTTTGGTGGCGGGACAAAGACCAGGATGCCGCAGATTTTGATGAAGCTAAAAACAGGATAATGCACCGGCAGGTAAGAGAAGGAAACTATGCGTACTGGCTAAAATTTTTCTTTGAGGTAGGAACACAGGATGAAACGGCCGATCGCAATAACAATGGTATTATAGATGCCATTGATGACACCATCAGCCTAATTGATGAATTAAAAAAGAAGGGGTATACTGATGATAGTATCGCCTACCTGGAACTGAAAGATGGACGGCATGATGTATCTACCTGGGCCAGGGCTTTTCCCGCTTTTTTAAAATGGGGATGGGGAATTAGTTATGAATTATGAGGTATAAGTTATGTGTTGAAAATGCGGTTTCTGCTGCCTTTGCAAAAAGTTCAAAAGAAAAAAGGATTCACAAAATCATGTGAATCCTTGCTACAGCTCTTTTTTTTAAGTGATGAAAAATTATGACATGACATCCACAACTTATAACTCATAATTGTTTAGACGCTCATCTCCGTAAAATACTGATGAAAATAGGGGATGGTTTCTATGCCTTTATAATAATTTTCCAGGTTAAATTTTTCATTGGGGCTGTGGAGGTTATCACTGTCTAATCCAAAGCCCATGAAAACGATTTTAACGCCGAGTTCTTTTTCAAACAGCGCACAAATTGGAATACTGCCACCACCCCGAACCGGTATTGCCTTTTTGCCAAAAGTTGTTTCAATTGCCTTTGCTGCGGCAAGGTAAGCCGTGCTGTCAATTGGAGTCATATAAGGCTCGCCGCCGTGGTGTTCAAAGGCGCTAACGCTAACACTTGCCGGGGCTATTTTTTTAAAATGTTCCAGCAACATCGCCGTCATTTTTTCTGAAGATTGATTGGGGACTAAACGGGCTGAAATTTTTGCGGTCGCCTTGCCGGGTAATACTGTTTTAGCGCCTTCACCTTCATAGCCGCCCCAAATGCCATTTAGCTCAAGCGTAGGACGTATGCCGGTTCTTTCATTGGTGCTATATCCTTTCTCGCCCCACAATTCCTGCACGCCTAAATCTTCCTTATATTCCTTTTCATCAAACGGAGCTTCGGCCATCAGTTTTCTTTCTTCCATTGTAGCTTCAACCACATCGTTATAAAAGCCGGGTATAGTGATATGGTTATTTTCATCATGACAACTGGCAATCATTTTAGCCAGGATAGTAATGGGATTGGCAACGGCACCACCATACACACCGCTGTGTAAATCGCGGTTAGGGCCGGTTACTGTTACTTCAATATAACTCAACCCCCGCACGCCTATATCAATGCTCGGCGTATCCAGGCTAATCATGGCAGTGTCGCTGATCAAGACTACATCCGCCCTTAAAATATCTTTGTGAGTGGCTACAAATTTACCCAGGTTTGGCGATCCTACTTCTTCTTCTCCTTCAATACAAAATTTTATATTGTTGCCGAGCATGTTGGTTTGTATCAGTGTTTCCAGCGCTTTTACATGCATGTAAAACTGGCCCTTATC
>JANYFI010000471.1 GCA_025362765.1 Ferruginibacter sp.
CTTATCGATAACCAGGTACGGTTTAATCCAAAGCCAACTATGCAATGCACCATAGGCACCACCTTTACCTTCTTTACTATGCAAGAGAAAGGCGCCTACCCGGAAGCATATAATTTATTGAAAGAGAATTTGTTGATTACACATATAACACCGCTAAAAACTACCCCGTCATAATTTTTTTAGCGAAAGAATATATTTTACCATAGCTTCCGCATCTTCATTTGACAAGTTTGGATGAGCGGCCATCACCGGCTGGCCCCAGGTACCGTACCCCCCTTTAATTATTTTTTGTGTAAGCATATCTATGTAAGCCTTACTTGCGGGGTATTTTTCCGCAATTTGTATAAACGCCGGGCCCTTGGCTCTTTGCTCAACGGTATGACAATCTTTGCAGTCAGCGTAAGCAATCAGCACTTCACCACGTTGAGCTATTGCAATAGGTATGCTGTCGCTCTTTCCATCAATTTTCCTGATATAATCCACCTTTTTATGCGGCGGTTCTTTGAGAGGCTCGTTACAGCACAACAGCAGCATTGCTACCGCCGCAGACAATATGCAATAGCGCAAGTTTTCTCTTTTTAAAAAAGTATTTACCCGGCGATAAAAACTATATCCAATCATAGCCTGCTTAATTTGAATACAACTATCCGAAAATTTATTCATAATGTGCCCGCAAATTATAGAGCGGGGCGCACGCTTTCTTCAGTGCCGGGAGGTATTATGCCAGCAGATATTAGTCAGATATTAAAAGCTTAAACCGTCATGTTGTATACCTTCAACCGGGTTGCTTATAACGCCAAGGTATCTACCCATCCAGTAAGGCAATAGCCATGTATCTCCTGCGCTTAACAACGTCTCTCCATCCCCTGCTGCATCCAGTGTAAAAATTTGTGCGTTATGGCGGTAAACAGGCAATTCGTTCAAAGGCAATAATTCGCTGGTGGTTTGTCCCCTGAAATTTTCAGGTAGTACATCAATATCCTTTCTCTGTGAATTATACACCCCATGATTTCTTAAATCAATGGGATAGGTTTTTAAAAATTGTATGGAGGGTGCAAGGTCGAAATCTGCAGCGCCGGTCATTGCATAAGTAAAGTTCCACAAGGCATTCTTTTCCGGCCGTTCTATATTCCAGTGATCTTTAATAGCTGCCCTGTATTTTTGCGCCAGCGCCGGGGTAAATGCATACGGGTAAAGATCCCAGTATCCAAGAAAATACATTTCGTCATCTGAGTGATTCCATTCTTCTGAAAGCACTTTACTCAGGGTATCATTGGCATCGGGCCCTATCTGTTTCATGGGGCGCATAAGGTTATCCAGGTAACCAAATTTCTCCATCAATTCAAGCGCCTTTTTTTTGTATTTTTCTTTACCCGTAAATTTATAGGCCGCCTGTAAAAAGGCGATAATGTTAGAAGAGGTTATTTTACGGTCGCCCACATTTTTTGAAAACGCGTTTACATAATCAGGATTCCATTTTCCCCAAAGTGTTGGTTTACCATCTACATCAATAATATATAAATTATTGTCAACAATGTATTCCATCAAATCGTCCATACATTTCAGCGCACGAGCTTTCCATTCTTTATCTTCTGCCAGTTGCAGGATAGCCGACAGTGCAAACATTTGACCAACAGCCTGGTCGCTGCTGGCAGTTGAACGCCATGCCCAGTTGTGATGATCTGCGGCAGAAAGCCACAGGCTTGCCGGACTACCGGATATCAATTCTTTTTGCTGCCACCCGGAATCTTTTACATTTTCAACTGTATGATCGCGTTCAAAACTCCTGGCAAAAAGGCCGCGGATACCAGTAACAGTATGTAGCCTTTCCAATGCTTCAAAAGATTCATAGGCATTTTGCCTGGCATCGGTTGAGCCGGTTACTTTATATCGAAAAAGTTCAGCGGCAAGATACATACCCGTCCAAAGATTATCGCTCGGTTGGTGGCCCGTTTGTGCAGAAGAATAGCTTTCTTTAAGTTTTACTGAACTGCAATTAAACCCATACCGGATATTTTTTTCTCTTACCTGTTTTTCAAAAAAAAGGGCTTTATCCTGGAGTGTTATTTTTTTAAAAAAAATTGTAGCAAACCCTTTATTGGTGAGCGCCAACACACTATTTTCAGGGCCCGCTTCAATTTGAATTACCTGGTTGCCCGGTAACCAGCGTTCGCCTGAAAAGTAACTATATTTTCCGTCCTCATTTAAACGAAAAGCGCCCCAAAGGGAACCAAACCAAAGTGCGCCGTTAATTTCCTGTACACAAGTTATATACGCACAAGGCAGTTTTTCAATCAACTGTTTATTTGGTAAAATGAGGTAGCCTTTTTTTGTTCCTATCACTATCTTTTTATCCTTTCCAAATTGAATGGCGCAGGTAATTTGCATTCCTTTATATAATTCTTTTACTGGTAGGCCAGGCGTAAACTCCGCCACGCTTTCGGGCGAAACAAGCAGGTAGCTGTTTGTTGATGGCAGGTACCTGATTTGAATAATATTGTTAAAGCTGCCAGACCAGATTTTTCTGCTGCCGCTATCAAGGTATACCAGGTGTTGCCCATCAGAAACCATAAAATGAAAGTTTTTTCCACCAGCGAAAATACAGGCGTTGGGCATACCATGTTCTATCTGAATTTTACCTGCCCAGGCGTTGCTGAATATTTGTGTATCATCAAGATAAAAGGTTTGCTGTTGAAGGTTGATGATAGCTGCAATTTTTTTGAACCGCATGGCGGGATAAGCAATATCCCGCACAAATTTTCCGGGATAAAAAAGGCTGCCATTGTCTGGAATTAAAAGTCCTTTATCGGTCAACAGCCGGACTTGATTGTCGCGGTTAACCCCAATACTGCTGGCTTTCTGCAACAAATTGCTGTCGGGTAAATAATACTTAACACTATAAGGTTCCCAATAAGGTATATCCTGATATACCGGCTGGCCTTTTGCGTTTGTAACTTTGTTTGATACTTTTTGTGCAGTGGCATAAAATCCCGGCAGGCACATCATTGCGAGCAACCACACTACATAAAAACATTTATTATTTTTCTCTTTGCGCCTTCTGCAGAAATAAACCATATTGATTTTTTAAGATTATTTTTTGACGGTGAATGTAATAAAAAATTCAACCAGGTTCAGCAGCAATTCAACGGGCTTATTCAACCAGCTCTGCCGACGTGATTCGTAGCCACCCGATCTATTCAGCGGTATGTTCGCCCCGTTCCAATGAATTACCAACATACGGAGATGAACTAAATACATCAAACCATCTTCGCACGGATGCATGTTTTTATTATGGCGAAGCGGTTTGTAAAGAACAAACACCCCGGCGGTGAAACGAATTTTCCTTACCGCCAGTTACCATCCGGTTTTTAAATTCATGCGGACAGGGTGCTTGCGCCACCCGCAGCCTTACAGGTAAAGCGATACTGTTGAAATGCACGCCACTGCGACAACCAGTTAAAAAAGTCTTCTTATATTTACAAACATCGATTGTTCATCCCGCCGAAATTTTTTACCATGCACTTTAAAAATACCATTATTTTCTGTTTGCTGATAACTGCAACTATAACAGGGTATGCTCAAAAAAAAATACGGTTTTCTTCCCCGGATAAAAAAATAGTGTTTGAATTTACTACTCAAAAAGGGCAACCGGCCTATGCTGTTATATACAACGGTTTGCAATTAATAAAAGACAGCAAACTGCTACTTGCGTTCGCCGGCAATGAATTCCTGGGCAAAAATACAAAAGTGGGTATAGTAGTTTTTAAAACCGGTTTGGAAGAATATCCGCTGCCCTTGGGTAAAACCAGCTACGTAAAAGAAAATTATTCAGAAGCGTTGATTCCATTGCAGGAAAACACCGGTGCAAAAATGATGGTGAACCTGCGGGTGAGGTTGTTCAATGGTGGAATAGGGTTAAGGTATGAACTGCCGGCGCAAAACAATATGACAGCCTACACATTGCAGGAAGAAAGAACTGATTTCAACCTGGCCAATGATCCTTTGGCACAGGTAGCTTTTTTAGAAAACTTTACCACTTCCCATGAGCACCGCTACAATACACTTTCCTTAAAAAGTATTCACAATGATACGTTGATGGATATGCCGGCCTTGTTTACGTTTCCCGGTAATATATATATGGCCATTACGGAAGCCAACCTGCTGAACTATGCAGGTATGTCACTGATAAAGAAAGAAGGTATGCTTACTACCCAGCTAAGCCCGTTACCTGGCGGTGAAAATGTAAAAGTAAAAGCGGCTTTGCCACATCATACCCCCTGGCGGGTAATGATAATCAGTGACCGTGCGGGCGCTTTGATAGAATCTAATTTGATAACCAATTTAGCGGATCCACAAAAGATAAAAGATGTTAGCTGGTTAAAACCCGGCAAAGCCAGTTTTCATTGGTGGAATGGGGACGTGTTGCCTGATACTACCTTTGAAGCCGGTGTTAATTTTAATTTCAACAAATACTATATTGATTTTTGCGCCCGAAATAATATTGATTTTCATACCATCATCGGGAACAGGGGCGTTGCCTGGTACAAGAACGATGGGATAGAATACCAGCCTGGCCCTAACACCGATGTTACTGTACCCCGGGCCGGACTGGATGTGGCGACCCTGTGCGATTATGCAAAAACAAAAGGGGTGGGCATTCGTTTCTGGGTGCATTGGCAGGCCTTGTATCCAAAGCTGGAGGCGGCTTTTACACTTTTTGAACAATGGGGCATCAAAGGAATGATGGTAGATTTTATGGACAGGGACGACCAGCAAATGGTATTGATGCAGGAAGAAATATTACAGCACGCCGCGGCGCATCATTTAGAAATTCAATTTCATGGGGCATTTAAACCAACCGGCCTTAACCGCACTTATCCCAATGAATCTACCAGGGAAGGCACCCTTAATTATGAGAACAATAAAGGAGGCAACCTTATAACTGCGGATGATGATATGAATGTAATTTTTACAAGGGCCCTCGCCGGCTGCACCGATTATCATCTGGGAGGTTTCAGGGCTATGCCCGTCAATAATTATAAACAGCAATTTACCAAACCGTTCATGCTCTCTACCCGTTGTCACATGCTAGCCATGTACGTGGTGCTGGAAAACCATATGTCGATGGTATGTGATTATCCTGATGCTTACGAAGGACAGCCTGGTTTTGAGTTTATACAGCAGGTACCCACCGTATGGGATAAAACGGTGGTGCCTGCGGGCACTCCCGGCGATTGGGTTGCCATTGCAAGGCAAAGAGGAGACAACTGGTACCTGGCTGCTATTACAAACGACACCAGCAGGTCAGTTGCCATTCCTTTAACCTTTTTATCTAAAGGAAATTACAAGGCGGAAATATACAAGGATGCCGCGGATGTGGCTACCCATCCCAATCACCTAATAAAGGAAATAAAAACCTTTTCATCAGCAGATGTAATCAATATTGATTTAACCGGCGGCGGCGGTATGGTGGTGAAACTGGTGAAGGAGTAGCCAATAATTTGGGGCAGGGTTAAGTGTGCACACTAAGAAGAGCGGAAAATTTTTTACAGCTATATTTTTTCCCAACGGCATAGGTATGCAAGCTGCGCCTATTGGTATGGAAATGTTTTTTTAAAGGGAAAGATAGCGGCAATTTACCCCATTGAAAATATTGACATCAGCCGGTATTTACAGGAAGAATATCTGTTACATACAACCGGTGCAAATAAAGTGAATCTTAAAAATTAAGCGTGGCAAAAAACTGATCCTTGTTTTAATGCAACGACCTTCTTTAATGAACTAACTGCTTTGGGCGGTCAACCTGTTACCCTAAAAAACTGTTTCCTCAGTACAAAACTTCAATGACTATTCGCTATTTGGAATAACTAATTATTTTAGTATTTTTGTCTAAAATAATTAGTTATGAA
>JANYFI010000473.1 GCA_025362765.1 Ferruginibacter sp.
CCAATCTCTATTTATAAGAAATATAAAAAAAAGGTCTTAACCAGCAGGATATGTGAGTCTTTCTTTCAGTTTTTCTACCACGTTAAAAATAATAGGACAAAGTGAATAATACGACAGAATACCAAAAAGCCTGCCAGTAAAATTTGCTTTGTGCAAGTGGGGAAATTCGCGGCATTCGTTAAAACGTTCAGTATAAATGGTACAGCTGCTGTTGTGTAAAAAATGGCAGGGAATGCTGTTAATGATTAACTGGCCTTCGGCACTGGTTTCAATGTATTTTTCTTTTACGCTGGCAAGCGGTTGGCCAAGGTGTAACGCCAGTGATACCGCTTCGTCCTGTGTAACATTTATCATCAGCGACCTGCAGCAATTGCCGCATTGTGTACAATCTATCTGCGGAGTCACTTCTGCATTAATTGCCTGCACCATGTCATCAATCAGCCCGCTATTTTGCTGCTTTAAAAAAAGCCGAAAAGCATCGTTTTCGCTTTCTTTTACACCCGCAATTACTTTAATTTGTTCAAGATCTTTTAGTAGCGGCAAAGGTCATTTTTTTTGTATTGATGAATTTGTTTAAATACAAACAGCAAATCTTTTATGTTATCCATTTCAACAGCAATACACAATTGCTTTTTATAAAGGTTGCCGCAATATACTTTTTTCTTTTGCAAAGATTCGTATAAGCCTTTCAAAGACCAATGATAATTGGGTTTTCTTTTACCCTCTTCCTGAGTAATATTTTCAGCCTGTAATTATACTTAAGCCATATGGGATAAACAGTCTTTTAAAGAGAGTATTTTACCTTGTCACCGTCATTATACGTCCACTTTTGATTTTTAATATAACAGACAATCTGCACAATCATCCATTGGTTCACGGTCATACCGCTATTTTTCCCGGCTTATTCTGATTGAAGTGGTTTATTTTATACACAGGTGTTAAAAACACTTACTGTTTTCTCCATTTCGGTTTAACTATATTTGCTTTTGTTAAAAATTACTAAATAAATTAGTAGCTTGCGACCCTTTTAGATTATATTCAACTTATATTTTCGGGTTGTAAAATTCTCTTGGATAAAAGATCAACAAGGCGATGCTGTACAATAGGGCGATCCGCCGCGGCGGACAGGTCGCAAGGATGCTGATGGAAAAATAACTGTTCGGACAAAAAAAGACAATGGCAGAAAAAGAAAAGATAGCGACAGATTATAACGAAGATTCCATACGGAGCCTTGACTGGAAAGAGCACATCCGTTTAAGGCCCGGTATGTACATTGGTAAATTGGGTGATGGCAGCAGTGCTGATGATGGCATTTATGTGTTGATGAAAGAGGTGATTGACAACTGTATTGATGAACATACGATGGGTTATGGCCGGCATGTGGATGTTAACATTGACGGAAAAACCATCACGGTAAGAGATTATGGGCGTGGTATTCCGTTAGGTAAAGTTGTGGATGTGGTGAGCAAAATAAACACCGGAGCCAAATACGATAGTAAGGCCTTTCAAAAGAGTGTGGGACAAAACGGCGTAGGTACTAAAGCGGTGAATGCCTTGAGTGACTATTTTAAAGTGACGGCTTACCGCGAAGGCAAAGAAAAAACCGCTGAATTTGCAAAAGGTTTATTGGTAAAAGAACATAAAGAAGCGGCGACCAAAGAAGAGAATGGCACATTTGTAACTTTTATTCCGGATGAAACCATTTTTAAAAACTTTCATTTTGTACAGGAATATTTAGACAACCAGTTTTGGAACTACTGTTACCTGAATGCCGGGCTGGTGATGAACCTGAATGGCAAAAGGTATGTAAGCAAAAATGGATTGCTTGATCTGTTGCAACGCAAGACCAACGAAGATGAAATTCGTTACCCTATCATTCATTTAAAAGGAGAAGATATTGAATTGGCCCTTACGCATGAAAATGCCTATGGGGAAGAATATTACAGTTTTGTAAACGGCCAGTTTACTACGCAGGGTGGAACTCATTTAGCCGCCTTTAGGGAAGGTTATGTAAAAACCATTCGCGATTTTTATAAGAAAGATTATGATGCCGCAGACATACGTGGCAGCATTTGCGCCGCCATTTCGGTAAGGGTACAGGAGCCGGTTTTTGAAAGCCAGACAAAAACAAAACTGGGCTCTCAAAACGTATCTGAAGGTGGCCCGAGCATGCGCAATTTTATAGGTGATTTTTTAGGGAAGGAACTGAATAATTTTTTACATAGAAATACCGCTACTGCCGAAGCGTTAAAAAAACGTATAGAACAAAACGAGCGGGAAAGAAAAGAATTAAGCGGCATTAGAAAACTGGCCAACGAACGGGCAAAAAAAGCCAACCTGCACAATAAAAAATTACGTGATTGTAAGTTTCATTACAACGACGAAGCCAGCGGAAAAGACAAGGATAATATTTTAGAAAAACAAAAAGAAAGCACCATTTTTATTACAGAAGGTGATAGTGCGAGCGGCAGTATTACCAAAGCCCGGAATGTAAATACACAGGCGGTTTTTAGTCTGCGGGGTAAACCATTAAACTGTTATGGCCTTACCAAAAAAGTAGTGTATGAAAATGAAGAATTCAACCTGCTGCAGCATGCGCTCAATATCGAAGAAGGGTACGAAACATTACGTTACAACAATATTGTATTTGCTACCGATGCCGATGTAGATGGTTTGCATATCCGG
>JANYFI010000488.1 GCA_025362765.1 Ferruginibacter sp.
CACGCAGCAACAGCAAGCAAGGCAGCAACAAGAACAACAACAGCAAGTAAGGCAGCAAGAGCAACAAAACAGGCAGCAACAGCAAAACCAACAACAGCAAGCAAGGCAACAGCAACAAAACAGGCAACAACAACAAAATACGGCAACTGCAATGCAGCAGCATAATGCAACACAAAGAAACGAGCCTACTAATAATAACCAGCCACAGCGTCAATTTGGTGGTGGCGATAGAAGGCGTGGCAGAGAATAATAGTTTTAAAAAAATTTACCCATTCAAACAATTTTATGAAAACAAAGATTTTTATCGCTTTAGCTATTGGGTGCTCTTTTGCATTTGCTTCCTGCGGTCAATCAAGATATGTAGTATCAGAACGCCCTAATGCTCCTTATTACAGAAGGCCATTAGCACCTGGCCCAAATTATATGTGGTTAGATGGCGACTGGATGTGGCGCACCAACCATTACGTGTATAGGCAAGGCTATTGGGCTGCACCAAGATATAACCGCAGATGGGAAGCAGGCCGCTGGCAACAAAACAACCGCGGCTGGCAATGGCAACGAGGTAACTGGAGACATTAATATAAAATATAGCCCCTATTGGATACTTTGGATTTATGCAGGATGTTGCCGTAAAGCCACATCCTTTTTTATTGTACCCATTGCAGGCCTCCTTCAAGATATTTACAAGCAAAAGATATACGCCATTTAAAGCCTATTATTTTACATGTTATTTAATACATTGTGGTATAAGAAACTTGTAAACAATTACAATATGCAAAACGAACTACATTTTGAACACGGCGATGTTAGTGGCGAAATTGCCGTAACGCTTGCTAACGGACAAACACTGGACGATTTTTGTGCCCAACATATTGTAGATTATAACCGCAACCGCTTTGAGGCGTTTGCCCTGCGGGTATTTTTGGGAAAAGAAACGGTGATAACCATATACGCAGTAGATAAAATAAGGCAAGAAGATAACAGCCTTAACCCCAAAAAAATTGCCGTCAAAAAATTTAAGATCAATACAATACCAGTCAACGAGTTATTTAGTTACGTTGAGTCGTTAAACTTTACGCTTACTACAGGCAATTACCAATTGATAGATATGGAAGTAACAAGTAAATAAAAGCAGTCGCCAATTGATAATTTTGATGATTATTAATTAGGTATAAGCCCGATGGGAATAATTATTTCCCATCGGTTTTTTACGGATTGGCTACGCAGGTTAACATCCATTAAATGTGAAAACCTTATGCCGATAGTAGCCTGGAGCTCATTCCAAATTTTGGTATCGAAATATAATTCTGTCCCCACGCTACGATTTTTAATATTTCTTAAGCTGCCATCTGTAAACCTTGCAGTAGCAATAGTATGGTCGTAGAAAACATTGGCACGTACCCGTTGAAAAAACACCATATTGCCAAAACCCCAATCAGGATAGAATAAAGGAAAGTGATAATTAGCACCAAGTTTATACATGCGCCTGGTACTAAGCCCATCGTACCCGCGGGAGTAAGAAAAATTATTGCCAAACAACTCTTGCAGCGTATCCCTTGTTTGGTAAGCACCATTAATAACTAGGCTATGGTTAATAGCAAGCCCCGGAAAATATAAAGAAGCTGCACCAACTAGTTTATGGCTCTTCCTAAAATTAAATGCATCCCTGTAATTAAGGCTTAAGCTTTGCGCCCACCGTGGGTTTATGTTTTGCATTGCCTGCCTGCTGGCATTACTGAAAGATAAAAAGGCAGTGCCATAAGTAATGGCCGTATTGATAAACTCTTTCTTTTCAATATCCCGGTAATATTGTTTTTCCGATGTGTAGCTTACCCCAAAGTTTACAAATTTGGAAGTGGTGCCGCCAACAAAACTTAACGGAATATTAAGGGTAGCGTAAACTTTATTGCTGTTAAATTCTACCGGTTTGCCTATTGCTGTATCTGCCTTTCTATTAAAACCTTTTTCGGCACCAATACTTAACACAGGGAACCAGCCTGCATAGGCTGCATCAAAGCCGAGTGTGTTGCTTCCTTCAGTACGGTTATGCGTGTAAGTAAGTGTGTTAGTAAAGCTGGTTAAAATATTATCGCTGTATAAGGCATACCCATAGTCGGGCTCGCTTACAACCGGGCGCCAGCTATGAAAATTGAATAACTGAAAAGATTTTCTATACTTAGTTATACTATGTGCTGTATCGTTTAAAGTGTATAAAGCCCCTGCGCCTTTTTTTGATAAAGCGTTGCCTGCGCCAATAAAAGCAACATCAACAATTGTAGTGGCTTGTATGGGTATCCATTTAATTTGTGCTGCTTCCATGGTAGCAAGCCGGTAACCATCTGCAGTAAAGGCGCTATATAACAAGTTTCCTTTAGAATCTGCCGAAGGCTGGTAAATGCCGTTTATATTATTGGTGAGCTTATACATTTTTTTATCTTTTAAACTAACCGCAAAAACTTTGTCAGATGGGCTGCTATTATCCATTGCATTGTAATAAACAGTATCGCCTTTTACAAAAGGGTTGCCTACTATGTTAAAAGAAAACGGAGTAATAGTTATAGTTTCACCATTAGCAAGATTAACTTTTACCAATGCCATTTCACCTCCAGTGTTCCTTACCGCAGCAATGGCTGTATTGCTATCTATATATTTTGCCTGGGTAAAAAAATAGTTGGTAGCATTAGGAAGTTCTTTAATTAAACTGCCTGTTTGAGTACTTATCCGATGCAGGTTATTAGTACCATTTACCTTTACATTAACGGCAAGTATTTCCATACCATCTTTACTAATTACAGGCGAAAAATATTTGCTTTTAAAAGTTAGCTGCCGTTGTTTTTTTGTGTAGATGTCGAGCAATTGTATGTTGCTATAATTTCTATTAGCCCAGCGTGGATCTGATTGAAAA
>JANYFI010000513.1 GCA_025362765.1 Ferruginibacter sp.
TGCCCAACTGTGGCGCCGGCATTGTTGAACGAATTAAAAAAATACATTGAGGCTGCAGACAAACCAATACTACTGGATATTTATTATTAAGCAGCCAAATTAAATACTGCGGTTACTGTCAAAATTTTCGAGTTCTTTCGACACAGCATTTAAAAAAGTGGAACCCAGTGCGCCATCAATAATCCGGTGATCATAGCTCAGTGAAATATACATCATATGACGAATGGCAATACTGTCGCCCTGTGGTGTTTCAATTACTACCGGCCTTTTCTTTATAGCACCAACGGCCATGATAGCCACTTGAGGCTGGTTGATGATTGGCGTACCCATGATACTGCCAAAAGTACCTACATTGGTGAGGGTAAAAGTGCCGCCGTTGGTATCATCTGGTTTTAATTTTCCTGTTCTTGCCGCATTCGCCAGGCCGTTCACCTGTTTGGTCAGGCCGGTAAGGTTTAGCTGGTCCGCATTTTTTATTACAGGTACAATCAGGTTGCCATTAGGCAACGCTGTAGCCATTCCGATGTTTAAATCTTTTTTAATAATTACTTTATCACCGTCTATTGAACTGCTGAGCAAGGGATATTTTTTTATGCTCTTTACAATCGCCTCAATAAACAACGGGGTATAGGTTATTTTTTCGCCTTCTCTTTTTTCAAAATCTTTTTTAATCTTTTCTCTCCACAGCACCAGGTTGGTCACATCGCATTCTGCAAAACTGGTTACATGGGCGCTGGTATGTTTACTGTCAACCATGTTTTTGGCTATCAGTTTACGCATCCGGTCCATTTCTATTATTTCTACATTGCCAGTGTATGAGGAAGCGATTAACTGCAAATTGTTGCTTGCTGCGGTGGCCACACCGGCGGTAAAATCTTGTTGTGAAAATGATTCGGGGTTAGGGTGAACAGTAACCGAATGTTCTGTTATGGAGGTCTTCGCTGCTACAAATGCCAGGATATCTTTTTTGCTAACACGTCCATCCTGGCCGGTACCTTCCATATTTTCCAGTTCAGCCATGGTGACGCCTTCCTGTTGCGCAATATTTAACACCAGCGGAGAATAAAATCTTATAGATGGTTTGGTATTTGTTGCTACATGACTTACCACAAACTGCGATGGTTGATAAGGCACTTCCTCAATCAAATTTGCTTCCTCATATGTTGCCGGAGATACAGGTTGGGAAGGTGTTACACCAACAACGCTTTCAGTTCTAATTTTTGCAATTACAGCGCCAACAGGCACCACATCGTTTTCGTTGAATAAAACTTCCTCCAGCACACCGGCTGTGGTGGAAGGAACTTCACTATCTACTTTATCAGTGGCAATGTCCAGTACATTTTCATCTTCTTTAATGGTATCACCTGGGTTTTTATGCCATTTCAAAATAGTTGCTTCAGTGATGCTCTCACCTAATTTGGGCATTATTAAATCTACAAGTGCCATGCTATTGTTATTAAATATTTTAATTGAATGAGTAATGCTAACTGCATTGTAGTACAGAAGAGCGATGCAATACGCCAGGTTGAATTATTTTGAAATACACCCGCCTGGATAAAAATATTATCTGTAACCGCTATAAAAATACAGCAATCATTCTTTTTTGAGCGTTAAAGATAATTATTTCTGATTATATGCCGTTGCTATGCAACGGTATCAGTATCAGCCAGAATAAATTTTCGCAGCAGGTTGAGTGCATTGGTGGCAGTAAGCTGGGTATTTCTTTCCCTGTCGAAACGAAAATATAGTTTGTGCGTTTCTATTTTATTTTTATTGCCCACTGCAATCCATACAGTGCCTACAGGTTTATCCGGCAAGCCGCCACCTGGTCCCAGTATGCCCGATACCGCAATCACATAATCGGATTGTATGGTTGCCAGTGCACCTTTTGCCATTTGCGTAACAACTTCTTCACTTACCGCTCCTTTTATTTCCAGTGTCTCTTTGGATACATGCAATAAATCTTCCTTGGCTTTGTAGGAATAGCTGACCACGCTGCCATCATAAAAAGCAGACGAGCCGGGAATGGAAGTAATTAAATGTGCAATATACCCCCCTGTGCAACTTTCGGCTGTGCACATTTTTTTGTTTTTTGATGCCAGTAATTTACCGGTTACTTGTTCCATGGGTTCATCCATGTTGGTAACGAGCCAATTGTTTACCTCTTGCTGAAGGGTGTCAAAATATTGCTGAATTTCTTTTTCTATGGCTATATGATCAAACCCAACGGAAGTTAAACGCAACCTTACCATGCCATAATTTGGCAGGTAAGCCAGTTTAATATGTTTGGGTAAATTGCTTTCGAATTGTTTTATATACTCCGATAAAAAAGACTCGCCAATACCAGTCGTTAGCAAGGTGCGATGGGTGATGTGCGGAAAAATAAAGTGGGTACTTAATTTGGAAATAACCTCTTCCATCATGCCCTTCATTTCGTACGGCACACCGGGCATGCTTACAAAAACTTTCCCATCTTTTTCAAACCACATACCTGGTGCAGTGCCTCTTTTATTTTGAATGACGGTGCAGGTATCCGGCACTTCTGCCTGTTTTAGATTGCTTTCAATCATCGGCCTGTTCAATACTTTTTCAAAAATGGTTTTTACATTTTGTAAAGCAACTTCGTCAATCACCAGTTTACCATTAAAATATTGATTTAAAAGCGGTTTAGTGATGTCATCTGCTGTGGGGCCAAGACCGCCGGTGATAAGGATAATATCGGCATGTTTGCTTTCTTCATCCAATGCTTTCCATATTTCATCCCACGCATCGCCTACAGCAACGCGACGTAATACCTTAATGCCTGCAATGTTTAACTGTTGCGCCATCCATGCGCTATTGGTGTCAATCACCTGTCCTATTAATAATTCATCACCTATTGTAATGATGCTTGCCTGTGTCATGCTCTTTGTAAAAAGGTTATTTTTACTGCAAGATAATTCATGTATGAAGACAGTTTGCTTATTTATTTACGGGTGGTTGCCCTCAGTTTTATTTGCTCAAAGTTTATCAATCCAGCTGGAAGCAGGCATAAAAAAACTGGCAACCGATGAGCAGTTTAAACATGCCATAATAAGCATGTGCGTGTCCGATACAAAAACAGGCAAAGTTATTTTTGATAAAAACAGCGGCATTGGCCTGGCGCCTGCCAGTTGCCAAAAAATTATTACAAGCGTTACCGCTTTTGAATTATTGGGTAGCGACTTTCAGTACAAAACATATATATATCATGATAAGGAGATTATTAATAGCGAGTTGAAAGGCAATTTGTATGTGACCGGCGCTGGCGATCCAACGCTTGGAAGTGCACGTTGGAAAGCTTCTTCGGCAGAAGGAGTGATGAATAATATCGCCGCTGTTCTTCAAAAAAATAACATCCTGTCTATTGAAGGTGGCATATTGGTGGATGACCGGATTGTTGAACTGGATGTTGTTCCAAAGGGTTGGGTGTGGGAAGATATCGGGAATTATTACGGCGCAGGTGCATGGGGACTAAATTGGCGGGAAAATCAGTATGATGTGCGTTTTAAAACCGGTACTGCCGCAAACGATTCTACCGTTATTGTTGCAACGGTGCCTGAGGATATGCGGACAATGTATTCATTTACCAATCTTGTAAAAACTGGCGCAAAGGGTAGCGGTGACAATGGCTATCTTTTCTCCTCTCCCTTTACAAAAAATATTATTGCCCGGGGATCGGTCCCTTCTTCATCCAACGGTTTTACCATCGTAGGGTCTATGCCTGAACCAGCTGCGGTGTTTTTAAAGGAACTCAATACGTACTTAAAAATTAAAGGTGTTTTAGTGAAAGGCAATAGCCAAAGCTGGTCTGAAAGTTTGCTGAATAACGGGGTGATGGATATTCCGAAAGGTCTTATTATAGATTCAATTATGTCGCCACCTCTCGATTCTGTCAATTATTGGTTTCTTAAAAAAAGCGTAAATCTTTTTGGGGAGGCCCTCGTTAAAACTATCGCCGTAAAAAATGGAAAAGGTTCCACTGAGGAAGGGATAAAAATTATCACTAATTTTTGGAGTAAAAGGGGGATTGATCCTTCAGCGTTGAGCATCATTGATGGCAGCGGTTTATCGCCTGCCAACAGGGTTACAGCCAATAGCCTGGTGACGATTTTGCAATTTGCCCCCCAGCAAAAATGGTATCCATCTTTTTATAAATCACTACCGGTAATCAACAACATTACAATGAAAGATGGCTATATAAATGGGGTGCGAACTTATGCGGGCTACATAACCAGTGCTGATGGAACTGGCTACACTTTTTGCTTTATGGCGAATAATATTGCTGGCAATCCAGGAACGGCACGGGAAAAAATATGGAAATTACTGGATGTGCTGAAGTAAACCACGTAGGTAACTATCCTACCTATCTTAAGCCATCAAAGGTTTATTTTTTTTATTCGGCTGAATGTTGGTATTTCGTGGCAAAACTTATTGTATGACTGAACAAAACTATAAAAATCACGGTCAGCTTGTTCCTGCCTTTCATTTTGTTACTGTGCCATTGCTATTGTTTATTTTGATTGGCTCAATAGTAAACCTGGTGCATTCTGAAGAAGGTAATTTTTACTCAGCCTCTTTATTGTTGGCCCTATCATTTGCAACGTTGCTGCTTGCTTTTTTGGCAAGGATGATGGCATTGAAGGCACAGGACAGGGCGATAAGGGCGGAAGAAAATTTCAGGTATTATCTTGCTACCGGAAAACCGCAAGACAGCCGTTTAAAAATTTCTCAAATTATTGCATTGCGTTTTGCAGGAGACGATGAGTATGTAGCGTTATCAAAAAAGGCAGTAGAGGAAAATATGTCGTCTAAAGAAATTAAAATGGCTATCCAACATTGGAAAGGCGACTATAATAGAGCCTGATTTTAAGCGGAGGGCTAAATAATTTTAAGCAAGGCGCAAAAAATGTGTTATTCCGGGAATGAAGCTCCCGGAATTTTTTATTTAAAGTAGGGCGCCAGTTTTTCTTTAAGCGGGGCGGGCATTTCGCAACGTTTCATTTGTTTTGCTTCCATAAAATACAAGGTCACGTCACCGGTATTTAGCAGGTCGCCCTTTTCACTGTATATCTCAGAATGAAAAACAATTTTGTGGTGAATCGGCAATTCTCTAAGGCTAGTCTTCACAGTAATCAAATCATCATATTTTGCAGGCCTTAAAAAACGGCTGTGAATATCTACTACTGGCATAATAATGCCCATCGCTTCGATATCCTTATAACTGTATCCTAGTTCACGGATGGCTTCGGCTCTGCCAATTTCATAAAACTGTGCATAGTGTCCATGATACACAACTCCCATTTGGTCAGTCAATGCATAATGAATTCTTATGTGTGTTGTTGTTGCGTACATGATGTTAATGTGCTGATGTTTGATTAATTATGAACTTCGATTAATTTAATTAAACCAACACAAACAGTCAATTTTTTAAATAATTGTACAAAATTGAAAGCTGTTGTATTTAATTAGCAAATTAGCTAATTAAAAAATCTGCGGTGAATTGAACATGGCCTACTTTCCCATCATTCCATCAACGCTTACTTTGCCGGGGCCAATTAATAAAATTGCAATAAATCCGGTAAGGTACAATGCAGCCAATTGCCCCTGGCCTAAAAAATTAAGGTGTGCTACTTTATACAAAGCAACGCTCATGGCAATAATTAATGGAATGCAGGCAAACCTTGTAAACAAGCCGATGA
>JANYFI010000558.1 GCA_025362765.1 Ferruginibacter sp.
CTCATAGATCAACTTCACTGATGCGATTTTTTTTGTACCTCATTTTGTTCTTACTCTTATAGAATGCCAAACGAAATGAACTGCAATATTAGTTCAAAATTAAAAAATCGAAATTTTTCTTGAAGAAAACGCTGTTGGTAAATTGGGTTACAGAAATTGAATTACTTTTTTCTGTACAGATTTATCCCGGTAGATATTGCGGTGTCCCAGTCCACTGGTGATAATAAATTCAATGTGTTTAAAACCGGCTTCTTTCACTTTTAAAGCATCCAAAAGCGGTGTAACATCATCATCTTCGTCATGTATCCATAATACGGAGGCCTGTATGTTTTTCATCGCTCTTTTGATGGAATACCATTTAACAGGGTAGCCGCTTTTTTCAAAAATAATGCTGTCAAAAGCCTCCCTAACTGCCGGGTCATTTATTTGTAAGAATTTAAATGCACTGTCAATGGCGGTGCTTGTTTCGGTGGCGGGAGCAATCAAAACAATTTTTGTGTTATGGTCATGTGGTATCTTTTCCATGGCAAGGCTTAAGGCGATTCCGCCAAAGGAGTGTGCTATAAATCCATCAATGGGCCCGTATTGTTGTATTATTTTTTCAATTAGCTGGCTGTATTCCAGCACATTTATCGTTTTGCCCTGGCTTTTGCCGTGGGCAGGAGCATCGA
Organism: Ferruginibacter sp.; assembly: GCA_025362765.1. Lineage (GTDB taxonomy): Bacteria > Bacteroidota > Bacteroidia > Chitinophagales > Chitinophagaceae > Ferruginibacter. The sequence goes on from JANYFI010000558.1 coordinate 672, forward strand.
ATGCCAATATTTGGTAGCCTTTCTCCAGCATTGCTTCAATATAGTAGTGAAAATTATTTGCGGATGATCCAAATCCATGTAATATCAGCACTTTGTGAGCGGCATCTTTATTCCAGCGGTATCCATATACTTTTAATCCATTTAAAATAAAATTCAACTCTTCAGCCCATGTAAAAACTGTCCTGGGTTTGCTGGCTGCTTTCATTAATGGGGTACAAAATAATTTAAAAGCTTGTTCAGCGGTTTTTCTTTTTGAAATATACGCCAGCAGTTTAAATTTTGTTCGAAAATAATTAATTGCTAAATTTTGTTTTAATTTCATCGATCACAAAGATAATAATATGAGGGTAGTAATTGTAGGTGCGGGTAATGTCGCTACGGTGTTAGGACGACTAATCAGGCAGCATGGTCACCACATTTTGCAGGTGGTAAGCCGTGCAGCGGTTAGTGCCGAAATATTGGCAAAAGAGCTGGATTGTAATTTTACTGATGACAGTTCCTTAATTGATAAATCGGCTGACTTATACCTTATAGCCGTTACAGACACAGCTATGGCGCAATTGGATGAGCGCTATAGTCTCGGAGATAAACTGGTAATACATACCGCAGGTTCCTTACCTAAAGATGTATTGGAAAATATTACCACCAACTTTGGTGTTTTATATCCGCTCCAAAGTTTAAGGAAGCAAAATATGCAATTGCAGCAAGACATACCGTTGCTAATTGACGCTAACACTGTTGAAAGTTTTGAGGTATTGAGGGATTTTGCGTACACGATATCCGCCAACGTTACAAAAGCCAATGATGAGGAACGCCTGAAATTACATGTGGCGGCGGTACTGGTTAGTAATTTTACCAATCACTTATATGCTTTGGCTGCGGACTATTGTAGTAAAGAAGGCGCTGATTTTAACTTACTGTTACCGCTTATAGAAGAAACGGCATTAAGGCTGCGTAACTATCCGCCGAATGAAATGCGCACTGGTCCAGCCATAAGGAAAGACATTCACACTTTGCAAAAACACCTGCACCTCCTGTTACCATACCCTGCCATACATAATATGTATCTTAAGATGACAGATAGTATAATGAACAATCCTTAAAGATTTTTACTGCCAGGTAAACACAATATCAGTCAACACTTTATATGGGTCTTTTAGTTTACCATTTTTTTCCAGGGGATCATCTGCATATATTTCATAAGGCGGCTTGGTCATTTTCTTTTTATGGTCTGTTAGCCAGTCCTGAAGAGCAGTATAGGCTTGGAAAGTAAGGTCATATGGTCCGTAAAAATGCGCCACTACCACACTATCCTGGCCAATTTGCTTTATAGTTACACCAGCGGGTAATTTGGCGGGCTTTTTATCTACGGGCAGGC
>JANYFI010000566.1 GCA_025362765.1 Ferruginibacter sp.
GAATGACAATGCGTTGTTTTTTGTTTTTATTAACTTTTTTCGGTTAACAATCAATTAACCGGCAAGTGTCTACCTTTCAGACTTAAACTATTATTATGAAAAAAATTGTATTGCTTCTCGCCATCCTGTTTATCGGTGCAAATAGTTTTGCACAAACAGGAGTAGCTGACAGTGCTGCGCACAAAGTAAAAACCAAGCAGGTGCAAAACCCTGCAGCCTGGGCTTGTCCCACCTGTTTTAAAATTACAAAGGCAGGCGGAAATTGTGCAGATGATAAAACCGCACTGGTTCAGTTAGGAACCTATTACTGCGCCCATTGTGTAAAAGCTGCCGGAAATAAACCCGGTAAATGCGCCGATTGCGGTGGAGCGACCACACAAATGACCAGGAAACTTTGTGCTCAACATGCCGCTGCGTCGGTAAAGAAAGCAGCCTGACCGAAAATGAAACAAGCTTTTTTACAATTACAATACCTGGTATAGACCAGGTATTGTTTTGCACCTCAAATTGCTCACTTTCACCTTACAAGCGGGTAATTTTTTATCCCTTGAGATAAAGATGAAATAACAATCCCTAATTTTATTTCCACCGTTCTACATAGAAGGATTTTTATTTTCTTACTAATTTAATACCCAAAGCCGGATAAAATCCATACAAAAAAAATTGCCATAGTTTTACATTTTACTACATCACATTATGGCAGCAATCAGTTTAAAGGAACGTTTTTCAGCACTCAGCAATCTTCCTGAATTTTTTAAGTTGGTTTGGCATACAAGCAAATTACTTACGATTTGTAACATTGTCCTTCGGCTTGTTCGGTCAATGCTGCCATTGTCAATGTTGTACATAGGCAAACTAATTATAGACGAAGTTGTTTTGCTAACGCAGGTTGCAGGCGGTTTATCTCATACACATCTCTGGCAACTTATTGCCGCCGAATTTTGTCTTGCGATTCTTTCTGATGCTTTAAGCCGCGCCACCAGTTTGGTAGATAGTTTACTGGGTGACCTTTTTAGTAACTATACCAGCGTTGAGATAATGAAGCATGCTGCCACATTGGATTTAGCGCAGTTTGAAGATGCCGGTTTTTATGATAAACTGGAACGGGCAAGGCAGCAAACAACAGGTCGTACTGTTTTATTATCGCAGGTATTGAGCCAGTTACAAGACCTGATTACAATGCTGTTTTTGGCCGCCGGATTAATCGTTTTTAATCCCTGGCTGATATTGTTGCTTATTATTACCGTATTGCCTGCTTTTTTAGGAGAGGCCTATTTTAATGATAAAAATTATTCGCTTAACCGCAGACAAACACCGGAGAGAAGAGAACTGGATTACATCCGTTACATTGGAGCCAGTGATGAAACAGCTAAAGAAGTAAAAATTTTCAATCTGTCAGATTTTCTTACAGATCGCTTTTCACAATTGTCGAATGTGTTTTATAAGGATAATAAAACACTTGCCATAAAGCGCTCCTTATGGGGCACTGTTTTCGCCCTGCTGGGAAGTGCCGGGTATTATACAGCATACATATTCATCATTGCAGATACAGTTGCCGGAAAACAATCAATAGGTGCGTTAACGTTTCTGGCAGGATCTTTCAGGCAACTAAGAAGTTTGCTGGAATCAATTTTATCCCGGTTCACTGCTGTATCTCAAGGCGCAATTTATCTTAAAGACTTTTTTGATTTTTTTCACATAACTCCCCAAATAAAACTGTCTGTTAATACAACGCCCTTTCCAAAACCAATTAAAACAGGATTCGTTTTTGAGAATGTAGGGTTCAAATATCAGCACTCAGAACGCTGGGCTAACCGGCACCTGAATTTTACGTTGGCTGCCGGAGAAAAACTGGCGCTGGTGGGAGAAAATGGGGCAGGTAAAACCACTCTCGTAAAATTATTATGCAGGTTGTATGATCCCACAGAAGGCAGGATATTATTAGATGGCGTTGATTTAAGAGAATATGATCCGGCAGCACTTAGAAAAGCAACCGGGGTTATTTTCCAGGATTATATCCGTTACCAGATGACGGTTTCACAAAATATTGCTGCGGGAAATATTGATGAAAAAGAAAACGTGCAATTGATAGAACATGCGGCCAAACAGAGCCTGGCGGATATATTGGTACAAAAAATGCCAGGCAAATATAGCCAGGCACTTGGTAAAAGGTTTAACAATGGCATTGAGCTCTCTGGAGGCGAATGGCAAAAAATTGCATTGGCAAGAGCTTATATGAAAGACGCCCAGTTGTTAATTTTAGATGAGCCAACGGCAGCCCTTGACGCAAGGGCGGAATACGAGGTATTTGAAAGATTTACTGAATTGACGAAAGGTAAAACAGCCGTGTTGATTTCGCATCGTTTTTCAACAGTGCGGATGGCTAACAGAATTCTTGTGCTGGAAAAGGGTGAGCTACTCGAGTCCGGCGACCATCAAACATTACTTAAAAAAAACGGGCGCTATGCAGAACTTTTCCATTTGCAGGCTAAGGGTTACCGATAAAAATTGTTTTACGCTTTGTTGTAAAGCGCTAACAACTGTATAGCTTCCTTTGCTTCTCTTACATCATGTACTCTTAAAATAGCCGCGCCATTCAGCAATGCCAGTGTATTTAAAACCGTAGTGCCATTCAACGCTTCAGCGGCAGTGGTTCGCAGCGTTTTATAGACGGTACTTTTTCTTGAAAG
>JANYFI010000577.1 GCA_025362765.1 Ferruginibacter sp.
CTTGGTTTTTATTACGATCTGAAAAAAATAGCCGTAAGGGAAGAAGAAAATTTTGGCCTGGAAATAAGTAATGTTTGGGTAGAAAAATATCCGTTGCTAGTATCACCCGTAAAAAATATTTTATTAAAAAGACAAACAGACTAAAATATTTATGCCGGAAGAAAATAAAAAAAGTGCAGAACATTTTCTTGATCTCATTAGAAAATCAAGAAGAGGTAAGTTTAAAATTTATGTAGGCATGAGTGCCGGCGTAGGTAAAACTTACCGCATGTTGCAGGAGGCCCAAACCCTGTTGCGCAACGGTGTGGATGTTAAAATAGGTTACATAGAAACCCATAACCGCAAAGAGACACACGATTTACTGGAAGGATTACCGGTAATACCCAGGCGAAAATTATTTTATAAGGGCAAAGAGCTGGAAGAGTTTGATGTGCAGGCGGTGATCAACCTGCATCCGGAAATAGTAATAGTAGATGAATTGGCGCACAGCAATATTGAAGGCAGCAAAAATGAAAAACGCTGGCAGGATGTGATTGAGATTTTAGATGCTGGCATTAATGTGATCAGTGCGGTAAACATTCAGCACATTGAAAGCCTGCACGCTGATGTAAAATCCATTACCGGTGTGGATGTTGCAGAACGCATACCCGACAGCGTATTGGGGCAGGCGGATGAAGTGGTAAACATCGACCTTACCGCCGATGAATTAATAACAAGACTGAAAGAAGGCAAAATTTATACACCCGATAAAATAGAAGTATCGTTAAAAAACTTCTTTCAAAGCGAACGCATTCTGCAGTTGCGGGAACTGGCATTGAAAGAAGTTGCCAGCCAGGTAGAAAGAAAAATTCAAACGGAACTTCCACGCAATACTCATTTAAAAACAGAACGGTTTTTAGCCTGCATCAGCAGTAACCATGAAATAGCAAAAAAGGTAATTCGCAAAACAGCCAGGCTGGCTGCTTATTACAACAGCAAATGGTACGTACTTTACGTGCAAACCCCCAAAGAAGCCGGAGACAAAATTGGCCTTGCTGCCCAACGGCATTTGATTAACAATTTTAAACTAGCCACTGAACTGGGCGCAGAAATCATTAAAGTAAAAAATAAGAACATCGCAAAAGGTATTTTGGAAGCAAGTGCGGCACACGAAGTTACCACCGTCTGCATAGGTAAACCACACCTTACTTTATTTAACGTAATTATCAGCACTCCGGTATTTAAGCAATTGCTTAATAAGTTATCGGAATCAGATATTGACATTGTAATTTTATCATAATGAAATTAAAAACGAAATTATCTCTTGGCCTGTCATTTCTTTTTGCAGTAATACTGGCTTTTGGTATCCTTGGATTTTTTTATATTAACCGTTTAAGCAATGATGCGGCACAGGTATTAAAAAACAATCATGAGTCGCTGGTATACTCCAATAATATGCTGAAGGCGCTCGAAGAAATTCCAGGCAAAAAAGATGCCTTTCAGTTGTTTAATGATAACCTTCAAAAACAGGAAACCAATATTACAGAACCCGGGGAAAAGGAAAGTACGGATGAATTAAGAAAAAACTTTACCCAGCTGATGGCTAATCCGAAAGATTCTTCCAACTACCCGCAATTACGACAGTCACTACAAGTGATCAACGACCTGAATCAAAATGCCATTCTTAAAAAAAACGCAGTAGCTCAAAAAACTGCTGAAGATGCCCGTTTTTGGCTCACGATCATATTTACGATACTGATAATTTTAAGCATCACTTTTATTTACAATTTCCCGGCCATCATTTCAGACCCGGTTACCAAATTGTCACAGGGTATCAGGGAGATTGCCAACAAAAATTATAATCAAAGAATTTACCTGGAACAAAAAGATGAATTTGGCGACCTGGCCAATGCCTTTAACAGCATGGCTGAAAAATTAGATGAGTATGAACACAGCAACCTGGCAAAAATAAAATTTGAAAAAAGCAGGATTGAAACTATCATTAACCAGATGAAAGACGGCATTATAGGCATGGATGAAAGGAAACATATTTTGTTTGCAAATGCGGTGGCTGAAAAAATACTGGGCGTAAAAGAAAGTGATATTGCCGGTAAATACGCCGCTGATATTGCCATACAAAATGACCTGATGCGCACTTTGTTAAAGGAAGAAACCAAAAAAGAATTGAAAATTTACGCAGATGAAAAGGAAAGTTTTTTTAGCAAAGATGTGATCAATGTTACGGTCAATGATACCGTGATTGGCCAGGTAATCGTGTTGCGCAACATTACACCGTATCACGAATTGAACGAAGCAAAAACAAATTTTATCGCGACAGTCTCGCACGAATTAAAAACCCCCATAGCAGCCATACGCATGAGTTTGCAATTGCTGGATAACAGGCAAACAGGTGAAGTAAATAATGAGCAGCAATTATTACTGGACAGTATTAAGGACGACACCAACCGCCTGTTAAAAATAACAGGTGAATTATTAAACATGACGCAGGTTGACAGCGGAAAGATACAACTGAGTGTAATTGCAAGCGATGCCGGGGAAATACTGCAGTATGCCATCAATGCCAATAAAACCGCAGCCGAACAAAAAAATATTCAGCTGACTGTTTCAATCGAAGGGCAGCTTCCCCCTGTGCTGGCCGATAGCGAAAAAACTGCCTGGGTGCTGACTAACTTATTATCGAACGCCATTCGCTATTCTCATGACAATGCAGTGGTTTACGCAAGTATACATTCAAAAGATAATAAAATTTTATTCACTGTAAAAGACAACGGTCAGGGCATTGCGCCAGAATACAAATCGAAGATATTTGACCGGTATTTCAGGGTGCCTGGAACCCATAAAGAAGGCACTGGCCTGGGCCTATCTATCTGCAAAGAATTTATTGAAGCACAGGGCGGTCAGATATTAGTGGAAAGTGATTATGGTGCTGGCAGCAGTTTCGTGGTGGTATTGAATACCCTTTGCTAGCATGCAAATGTGTGCGACGTTTGGGTTATCCAAAAAAATATGCGACAAAAATAATCATGACTTGTTAAAGAATATATTACTCACCATATCTTTACAAATAAAAACTCAACATGGCCATTCAAATTGGACAGCAAGCCCCGGCTTTTACTTTATATGACAGTGAAAAAAATAAGGTAAGCCTGGCAGATTTTAAAGGCAAAAATGTTTTATTGTTATTTTTTCCGCAAGCTTTCACAAGCGTATGTACGGCAGAGTTGTGTGCCACCAGGGACAACATTGCTGCTTATAATGATGCCAATGCACAGGTCTTCGGCGTTTCCGTAGATTCTATTTTTACGCTTAATAAATTTAAAGCGGAGCAAAGTTTAAACTTTCCATTATTAAGCGATTTTAATAAAGAAGTATCCACTGCTTATAATAGCATTTACACCGACTGGATATTTGATATGAAAGGTGTAAGTAAGCGGTCTGCTTTTATCATTGACAAGGATGGTATCATTCAATATGCTGAGGTATTGGAAAGCGCAGGCGAGCAGCCGAATTTTGCCGCCATCAGGCAAACGCTGTCTACCCTTAACTAAGTCTATAAAAAAGGGTCAATAATCTTACATTATTATTGACCCTTTCACAATAAGTGAACAGTTATTTTGTTTAAAGATGTTGTTAAATATTTACAGAATTTAACTATTTTTACCTAACTGAAACAATTTATAATTATATCAATCACTTTATTTGGATTAATTTTTACTTCTTTTGCTCAAAATAAAATCGCAGGTTATAACAGCGATTCATCTGCAAAGCTGATAAAATATTTCCCAAATCCTGCCACTACGGCAATTAACTTCGAATTTATAAGAGGTTATGATAAGTCGTACACCCTTATGCTGTTTAATTTTATGGGTAAAAAAGTCATGGAAGTGACCGCGTTAAATCAGTTAACTAATATTTCTTTAAATGGCTTTTATCGTGGAGTATACATTTTCCGTCTAAGCGATAAAAATGGTAATGTTATAGATTCAGGTAAATTTCAGGTAATTCGATAACCTGTTTACTTTGCTGCAAAAATTATGTCCCCTTTTTTTTCTTATTTTTCTAATTGTCATACACAATTATTTCTCATTTTAAATTACCGGGTATCGCCTGTAGTAATCGTAATACTTTGTAGCCCTAAAATTCCATTTTTTTCTTATACTTTTTTAATTAAATAAGAATTTTAGCGAAATCGTAACTTTACGTATAATGTAATCGTATATTTACGAAAGTTTTTCATAGGATATTGGATAAAAAACGAGGTGGGATGTCTATCCCGCCTCTCTCTTACACTTCCATTTATTAAATTATACTATCGGTACCTTTCCAAATTTTAACCGATTTATATTTTTGTCTATACCTCATACATACTTATCAAAAAATCGATTCAAAATACTCCAACGTAAAATGCACTATTGTACCTGTACAATTAAAAACTTTAAGTAGTGCGTATTATCCTGCCCTGGTATAATGGGATGATCTGCCGATTGGGCATTAAAAACTACCTCCCGTATTTTTCTTTTGGCATCTTTAGCAGCCATTTGTATAATTTCTAAAAAAAGCGATGGCTGCACCAGGTTAGTACAACTGGATGTTACTAAAAACCCTCCTGGTTTCACTAGTTTCATGCCCCTCAAATTAATTTCTTTATACCCCGCAACGGCCTTATCAATCGTACTCCTGCTTTTTGTAAACGACGGTGGATCTAACAGCACAACATCCCATTGTTTTCCTTCCCTGCTATATTCCTTCAATATATCAAATGCATTCACACAGTTAAACCGGCAAACATTTTCAAGTTTATTGAGTGCTGCATTTTTATTACACATATCAATTGCCCCCTGTGAAATGTCGAGCCCCAATACCGTCTTGGCACCATAATGCGCAGCCGTTACTTCAAATGAACCTGTATAACAAAAAACACCCAGTACATCGGCATCTTTTACAATGTGCTGAATAGCCCGGCGGTTATCCTGCTGGTCTAAAAAATAACCGGTTTTTTGCCCGTTAGCAATATCCACATTCATTTTAATCCCATTTTCGCTGATGACGATATTCGTATCAAATTCGGCCGACAAGAATCCCTTCTGTTGCTCCATGCCCTCCAATTCCCTTACTGGAACATCATTGCGTTCATAAATTCCCCTGGGAGAAAATATTTTTTCAAGCGCTTTTACAATGGCAGGTTTCCATATATCGATCCCAAGCGCAAGGGTTTGTATTACAAAGTAGTCGTTGAATTTGTCGATGATGAGTTGCGGCAGGTTATCGGCCTCACCAAAAACCAGGCGGCAATTTTCTGTATAGCCAAGCTTTTGCCGATAGTTCCAGGCCGATTGTAAGGCGTTATAAAAAAAAGTTTCGTCAATAATGGTATCCTTGTCCCTGGTGAGTAACCTTACCATTATCTGCGATTGGGGATTTACATATCCCTTACCGATAAATTTTTTATCGTGCGTAAAAACATTGACTACCTCCCCGGCTTTAGCGGCGGCATCCAGCGCTTTGCCCCTGTTTATTTCATTGGCAAAAACCCAGGGATGACCATTCTCCACGCGATTACCTGCATTTTTATTTAAAAAAAGACTTTTCATATATTAATTTTTAAATTTATAATGGCAGTTTATGACGACTCTATTTATTAACCTGTATTTACAAAACCGCAAAGGTAACTTTAACTATTTCCTCCGGATCATATTTGCCGTAATCCGCAAAATTATTGTCAATTTGGCTGTAAATGGAGGTTGGCAAAATGTTTGACTATTGTACATTTGCACAAATTTTACCACCTTATCCCGATTATTTAAAAAATCAGGTCAAAATAATCATATTTATTATGGAAGAAAAGTTGAAACAAACAGCTGAAGGGCAAATCGCTTCGGAACAAACGCAAGGGTTTACGGATATCAATTCAGATTCGGATATTCCGGGAAATAATCATTTAAGCAATGAAGAAGGCGATACAGCGTTAGAAAAAGTGCAGGCGGAACTGGATGAGCAAAAAGATAAGTACATCCGTTTGTTTGCAGAATTTGATAATTACAAACGCCGAAGTGCAAAGGAAAGAATTG
>JANYFI010000597.1 GCA_025362765.1 Ferruginibacter sp.
TACGCCCTGATGGAAGCCAGTTTTTGCTCCATTGCTTCTGAAATGTCGATTACAAAATTAGGATGAAGGTATCGGTCCTGAATGTAATTAAAAACGTACGTCGGCCGCCAAATGTCCTGTAGCTGGCCATTTTCAAAAGTATCTATTTTTCGCAGGCCTGCCAAAAAAACGGCATCTTCCAGTAACTGAGCACTTCTGCCATGGTCAGGATGACGGTCTTCCGGAGCATTGCACAAAATAATATCCGGCTGGTATTTTCTGATCATTTGTATTACCGGCAACTGGTGTGCTTCATCGTTTTTAAAAAAGCCGTCTGGCAGCGAAAGATTTTCCCTCACATCCAGTTGTAAAATACCAGCGGCGGCGGCAGCTTCCTCTTTTCTTATTTCGGCACTGCCCCTGGTGCCCAATTCGCCGCGTGTAAGGTCTATTACACCCGTTTTTTTGCCTTGCATTTTTTCAACAATCAATGTACCGGCACAACTCAGTTCAACATCATCAGGGTGAGCGCCAAAAGCGAGTATATCTAATTTCATTTTGCTAATTTTATAGTAATGGTGTAAATGCAAAAGTAGGATGAATCATAACATTAAGGAATGTCAATTTAATGTATACTTGAATTTAATTTCTCTAACAGGCGTTTTTTACTTTTTCTGCTGTACTATTTCTTCCCATAAAAATAGCCTGCTGTATTCAGTTTAGATTGACTGTTGTGGAGGTAATTTTATATTGATTTTTTTCGTTGGGCAACCTAATGGTTGTAAACTGCATTTATAACAATATACACCATCAGCATACTGTTTAAACAAACATGGAAATAGCTCAGTTAATTAAAGAGGCAAAGCAGGGGAGCGCATCAGCGCAGAAATACCTGTTTGATTTGCTTGCCGATAAAATGATGCTGGTTTGCCGCAGGTATGTAAAGAGCAATGAAGATGCGGAAGAAGTATTGCTGGATGGATTTTACAAGTTCTTTAAAAATTTAAACCACTTTAATTTTCAGGGTGATGCTGCATTGTATGGCTGGCTAAAAAAGATCATGATTAACGAGTGCCTGATGTTACTGCGTAAAAAAAATGTGTTTACAATTGTTACCGAAAATGATGCTGCGGATCATCCTTTGGAAGAGGAAGCGTTGAATAATTTATCTGCCAAAGAAATTTTCGATTTGATTGTACAGCTGCCCGTGGGTTACCGCACCGTGTTTAATTTATATGTTATTGAAGGGATGGAGCACAAAGAAATAGCCGCATTGATGGGCATTGCAGAAGGTACTTCCAAATCGCAGCTGAGCAAGGCCAAATTATTGTTACAAAAAAATTTATTACAAAATGGAACAGGGTATGCTAAACGAAAATCAAAATAAAGGTGGCTGGAAAAGCAGACTGGAAAATTTAGATGAGCTTAGCGGTGAAACTTGCAGGGACAAAAATGCCTTGTGGCAAAAGCTGGATAGCCGCTTAAACGAAAACCAACGCCGTACAAGGGTTGTATGGTATTGGGCTGCTGCAGCTTGCCTGCTAGTGGGCCTATTGTTTCCATTTATAAAAGGCAATCGCATACCAGCCGATACGGTTAAAGTCACTGCTGAAAAAATACAACCGGCAACGAATAACTTAACCGCAACTGCATCGCTGTTAAAAAAGGAAAGCACCGAACAAAAGGAAACTGTTATTGAAAAAAAACAAGCGGAAAATAAATCTCTGCGTCCGTTAAATCATCAAGCCATCGCAAAAAATAATACGCTCCAGGAAGAGGTTACAGTTAAAAAGCCGGCTGATAATTTAGCTCAGCAACAGCCCGTTGTAATTGTTGATACTGTTACTGCCACCCAGGAGATACCTGTACTTATTGCTGCAAGAACACCAGTTTTAAAACAGAAATTGAAAGTGGTGCATAATAATGAACTGGGCGATATCATAGAAGACAATCATGCCAATGAGCATATTTCAGAACACCATACTATCCGGATAGAATTTATGAGCCAGGGAATTTTTACCAGCGTTGCTTCATCATCATCAGAAAGCGGTTACAATATATTCAAAACAAAAACTTCTCCATCAAACTAAAATAACATGAAAAAAACAATTTGTTTTTTGATGCTTTTAACAAGCGTCACTACAGAGCTTTGTGCGCAAAATAAATCTGACAGGGCATTTGAAGTGCCGGAAAATGTTGTAATCAACAGGCGTTTTTGGGTAAACCTTGACAAGGGTAATAAAATGCAGATCGAGTTAACAGATATCACTGATTTAGAAGCGTTGACTAATGTTGACGGATTGCTGGCGGAATTTATAAAAGACATTGCCCCGCTTAAGGATTCCCTTGCAGACCCACTCACTTCCAAGCGCATAGATTATTTTACCGATGCACAGGGACGGAAAAAAATACGATTGCAACAGTTTCAGCCAAAGGGTGCCAGCTTTTTAATCAATAAGGGCGAACTATCGTCTTTAAGAACAGAACAGGATACCATTCACCTGATAGGTGTAATAGCCAATCCGCCGAAGGCTCAGCAAAAAATAAGTTTAACCAACGATCGCTACTACCACCTTACTTTTTACTTAAACGACATCAATGAATTAAGCAATTATATCAATGGTATAGTGAAAGAAAAGCTAACAACCATTAAAAACGAAGAAAATACAAAATGGCCATTGATATTGGGTGGTAGCGATCATTACCTTAAGAAAGACAAATCTATCAGTGGAGGTGCTCGCCGGGGTTTTGTGCCCGGCAGCCATGGCGATTTTCTGGAATTAAATTTTATGGTAAATGTGCAAAACTATAAAAATTATTTTGTGCCCTCTTTCAGCCTGGGAGCCAAACTCAGTCTTACCAATCGCGACCGGACTTTTAAATGGGAACCTGGGTTGTTTTGGGAACCGCATTTCTTGTTTGCAAATGATCCGCAAAACAAACTACACACTTACAGAAACGATTTTTTAACCTTTACATATGGGCAGGGTGGTATACCAGATCACGATCCAAGAAAGGCTTTTTCTTTTAGTGCTGTGTTATCATTAGGCTACCTGATTCATAGAGAAGGGGAGTACTTTGACAAACAAACTTTTCGGTTGGGAGCGGGAAAATTCGGGGTAAGAAAAACAACTATTGAACCATCATTATATTTCAATAATTTTTTTAGGGGAGTAACGCCGGGGATCAGGATCAGTCAATATTTTTAAAGAAAACAAGTGACCTGGCTATTGCGGCGTCAATAAAAACAGCTTAGACGTAGGGCTCAGGTTCTGCGTCTTTTTGTTACTATTTGCCGCACATCATCTGACCGGCACTGGCAAATAATCGCTCATTATATATGATTCTTCAACAGCTCACAAGTCCGCCTTTGAAGAATCTATCCACATTCCCAAACCGCTTTCAATAGAGGATTCAGGGTTTTTCTTTTCATTAATTTCAAAAGAACCCGGCGTTGATTTCAGTTAGTTTTTAAGTAAAAAAATCCAAAGAAAAGGCACCAGCCATATCATCACCAAGGTGAAATGTTCTTAGCCTTCCGGTGAAAATAATATTTTGTTTGAAAGCGATTGAAAATCTCCTGGTGTATACCAAATAAAAAAGTAGCGGCATTAAAATTATCGAATACTTTGTTATTTCTTTCATCATAAAATTGAAGATAGCTTAGTTTGGTATTACTGCAAAAATCCGCTCCATCCTAATCCATCAGCGTCATCCACGTATCTATCGTTTCGAGGTAACACCTTTAAATGTTGTTTTACTGAAAAAAGAAACGCTGTTTATTGTATTAGGTACCTGTTTATTTTGCGATAATTTATTTAGATAAAAGGCCGGAAATAAATATTGCTACACCAAATTTATCTCATCACTGAAAGTGATTTTCTAACACCTATAAAAAGAAGAAGAGTGGTCCGTCCACTTTTTATTTTACAACAGCTCCGCTAAAAAGACAATTGTCGAAAGTGCCGGCTCCGGAAAACTTCATTTCGTGTGTAGAGCCATAGTAGCGGAACATGCAGTTGCTGAATTTAGTTTTATCGTTGTTGGTATAAAAAAGCGTTTGCCTGCCGACCTGTTCAGGATAGGCAAAATCAAAATTGCAGTTAGTAATGGAAGCAGGAATTTGGGTACTGATATTACCAATCGTAGCAATACTTTCTGAATACAAATTGGAAATAGATGTGGCAAACCAGCCGCTTTGGCTGATATCAAACAGCCGGATACATCTGCCTGCCACATTACCGCCGTCGATGGTATAATTGCCTGCCTGGTATTTACCAAAATGCCCGATAGAAATGAGTGTATGAATGCTGCCCCAGGAATAAATTCCCCGGATGATATTGCCTTTTTCCTGCGCCTGGCCCGAGGCAAATCCTACTTTAGCATCGCCACATTTTATGTTTTCAAAAATTAAAATGTCTGCGTTAAAAGTTTTTCCATTGGGGCTAATCATGTAATCAATCGTAAAATTGCTGACAGATACATCATGAATTTTTACACCCGTACTGCCACCTGCATTTTTTGATCCATCATAATCAATAACAATTCCAAAATAATAGTTGCCACACTTTCCATTCGCATCATTGTATTTTTCATAGGGCGTATTAAAATAAACGCTGTCTTTACCACCGGGAGATTTAAACTGACCGGTAATGGCGAGGTTATTAATTTCGGTTCCCTTGTTTAACTGCAAACCAATCGCAAAGCCACCGGTTGAAGTGTAATTTAATGTAGTGCCACTGCAGCAATCCCAAAAAGAAGTTTCGCCATATAGATGAATGGTGCTGCCGCTGTATTGTCCGTTATATATATTTGCAACTATCAGCGGCTTGCTGAAATTGTAATTGCCCTTTGGAATATACAAATTACGTAACGTGGCGTTATTGGCCAGCACGGTGTTAATGCCTTTTTGCAATGCGGTGCTATTGTCTTTTACGCGGCCGGCACCAAACCATTTTGCACTAAAATCTTTTCCGTAAGTTCCTTCCGGAACCAGGGTTAAGGTAGTATCAAAAATCCATTGCTGTAATGAAGCGTCAATGATACCGCCGCGGATAGTTCCTTTACCACTGATATGGCCTTTACTGCCAAATTTTAAAATAGCGCCTGCTGGAATATTCCAGGTATTGTTGATGGTAGTGTCTTTGGCAATAAAAATATCCTGCGCAAAAACTTTTGGTGCGGCAAATAGTAATGCGGCACAAAAAAATAGAAAGCTTTTCTTCATAAATTATTATGGTGGTTTTAGAAAAATATCTGCAAGAAAGATGGCGCAATTTAAGGCGATAGCGGCATTTGCCCAATAGGCACATGTTAGCAGGGCGTTAGGACTTCGTTAATTTATGAGGAAATAATAATCGTCAAATCGTTTACTGACTGTCATTTCATAAAACAAAAAAATGTTCCTGTAACAGAACATTTTTAAACTATGCATCCTGAATGTAAATTTTTCTTGCTGACTTCCCGCGCCATCATAACAAATTTGCCCTGATTAAAAGGAAGTTTATTTCTTTATTAATAAATTAAATGGAATTGTTATTTTCAAAAATATTGGAATTGCTTTTTTGCTACACTGGTATTGATCTTTTCTTAAGATTTAAATATAGGGTTTGCCATAGTGCATTGTCTGTTGATTTTTTTCAAATAGGATTCGATATTTTTTATGCCTGCCTGTTGTTTCATTTCCGATGTAAAATTGCAACTTATTAGTCACCGGTTTTATAGTTTTCGTTTAGCAGTTGAAATGCTTCGATGAATGGAGTTAAAACACCGTTATCTCTTATTTTTAAATGCTTTCTTAATAGTTTTACAACGTTTGGACATGCTGGAAGTGCAAAAAAAAATGCCCCGGTAAGGGGGGCATTTTTAATATAGTTGCAATTTGGTTTATACCTGTAATTTCAGTTATCATATAATAGTATCTTCTTTGGAAAGAACTGGGTTTTCAGGATAAAAGCTGGATTTCACGATAACTGAATCCGGTGTTTCTTAGGTAATTGCATCTGGTTTTTTTCGGTTAATGGATGTTGGTTTTTTAAGGATAAGGAATACTTTGTAGTTTTTTTTTAGAATAAATGGATGTAGTTTTTTTTCGGTTACCGGACTGGATTTGACATTTAAAAACTGCTATAATTTCTTTGCTGATGTAAAATTGCAGATTAAAACGTAGCGCCACTAAGTATTTCGTTTAATTGATGATTTATTTCGGTGAAACGCTTATAATATTCGTTTTATAACACAATATTTTTTATGA
>JANYFI010000628.1 GCA_025362765.1 Ferruginibacter sp.
CATGATGATCATGTCGGCCAGCTTGCCTGTTTCCAGTGAACCGATCCATTTATCAAGGCCGAGGCTGGTAGCCGCATTGATGGTGGCTGTTTCCAAAGCCTGGTGATTGGTCATGCCACCTTGTTGCATCATCCATATTTCCCAATGGGCACCAAGGCCCTGCAACTGTCCGTGAGCACCCATGTTTATTTTCACCCCGGCATCCATCAGTTTCTTTATACTTTTTGAAACAAGGATATGACCGTTTTCAAATTCTTCTTCCGGCAACATGGTACGAAAGCGGCTACGGGTATCAATAACGCCACGGGGAGTAAAGCGAAGCAACTTTTCTTTTTCCCACACATTGCTGTGCTGGTACCAATAGTACTCACCACTCGGTGCATTGTAGCAAACAATGAGAGTGGGGGTGTAAGCCGTCTTTGCATTTTTCCACAACTCCACCACATCATTAAATAGCGGAGCTACCGGCATGTTGTGTTCAATAGTGGTATGTCCATCCAGTATCATACTTACGTTATGATAAAAGAAAGAACCCCCTTCGGGTACTACTTCCATATTCAGCTCCCTGGCGGCTTGTATAATCATCTGCCGCTGTTCACGCCTTGGCTGGTTATAACTTTTTACAGAGAAGGCACCGTATGCTTTTGTTCTGCGTAAAGCACTTCTTGCATCCTCAATAGAATTGATCACTGCTTTAAAATCACCCTCCGCTCCATACAAAATAGTGCCGGTAGAAAATACCCTTGGCCCCACCATTGAGCCGGCCTTCACCAGTTCACTTTGTGCAAATACCATTTCACTATTGGCAGACGGATCATGTATAGTGGTGACACCATAAGCAAGGTTGGCATAATAAGGCCAGTGCTTTTGTGGGGTGATGCCGCTGCGGAAATGGGCAGCATGGCCATGTGCATCAATAAAGCCGGGCAAAATTGTTTTGCCGTTGCAATCAATTTGTTTGGTACCGGTTGGTATGACGACATCTTTTCCAATGGCCTTGATAAGATTGCCTTCCACAATAACAGTTCCGTTCTCTATTACTTCATCGCCTTTCATGGTAACGATCCGGGCATTGGTAAAAGCAATGGCACCGGATGGTTTATCAACTTTTACTTCAAGGCCTACCTCAATTCCCTTCTCCGGTATTTTAAATAAGGAGTCGGCTTTGTTGGTAATAAAATCAAATCGTTCATCCAGATTGATACTATAATATTGACTGCCCAATGTATAATGCAACTGCTTGTTATCAGCCGACCATTCAAGGTTAATACCAGCATCTTTGGAAACAACCTTTACCGGAAAATCTTTCGTGCCACTACCAATGTCTATCGTCTTACCGGTTTTAGGAAAGGCCGCTACATATACTTCCCACAGGTCAACAAAGGCAATCCATTTTTCATCTGGTGATATGGTGAACTGGCTGCCATAAGTACTTTTTAAATGAATGCGTTCATCTTCACCATCCAGTCTGCTGCTGGCATAAGTGCGGTTCATACCATCACCAACCTGGTAAAAAATACGGTCGCTGGTTTTATTAAACCTTGGGAAGTCGCCCTTATTGTTTACAAAGATTTCTTTGCTGCCATCAGCAGCAATAGTATAGATGCCGGGCTTTGCTGTATGCGCCGGGCCTAACACCACATCATCTTCTTCTTTTCTGAATACAATCAATTTCCCATCAGGAGAAAAGGAGGGCATGCGATACGTGGCTTTTGTTTTGGTGAGCTTAACAGGTTTTACAACACCCTGCATATTTACTTTCCAGATAGCACCGGTGGCGGAATCATTCCAGGTGGTGTATACCAATGCTTTTCCATCGGTTGAAAAAGAGGGTTCAAATTCAAAGTCAGTTCCGGTAGTAATGCGTTGCGGTTTACCGGAAGGCATTACTTTTTTCCATAAATACCCCACAGCATTAAACACGAGTAACTTTCCGTCGGGAGATGTAACGGCTTGCCGGATCACATTGGCATTAAATGTAGCAGGGTTAATATCCTGCTGAAAACGAACGGCATCATAAATGCGTTGTTTTACATT
>JANYFI010000631.1 GCA_025362765.1 Ferruginibacter sp.
CAGCAGTACCTCCGGGAAAAGCATTGCTGATAACAGACAATCCTTTTGAAGCCTACAGTAAAATTGTGCAACATTTTTCTCCTTTTATACCGTCATTAAAAGCCATCAGCGATAGCGCCATAATTGGTGAAGGAACCGTGATTATGCCAAATTGTTTTGTGGGCAACAATGTGCGCCTTGGCAAAAATTGTATCATTCATCCCAATGTAAGTATCTATGATAACTGCATCATTGGCGATGAAGTGGAGATACATTCGGGCACTACGATAGGCAGCGACGCCTTCTATTTTAATACAAAAAAAAACAGGGAAGTCTGGTATAAAAAAATGAGCAGTTGCGGCATCGTTTTAATTGAAGACAATGTAGAAATCGGCGCCGGTTGTACCATTGACCGCGGCGTAAGTGCAGTAACAAAAATTGGCAGAGGAACCAAGTTTGATAACCTGGTGCACATTGGCCATGATACAGTAATTGGTAAAAACTGTTTGATTGCTGCACAGGTGGTAGTAGCGGGTTGTGTAATTATAAAAGATGGTGTAACGCTATGGGGACAGGTTGTAGTAAACAAGACATTAACCATTGGAGAGAACGCCGTGCTCCTCGGTACCTCGGGTGTTACGCATAGCCTTGAAGGCAACAAAACCTACTGGGGCACTCCGGCGCAGGATGCAGGGTTAGCGAGACGAGAACTGGTATGGATCAAACGAATTCCGCAATTGTGGGAGAAGGTGATGGGGAAGTGAAAACAGTTATAAGTTCCTTCGGCCAGGGCAACAAACAGATATGCAAATGCCAGTATAATTTCATAAGTAAAAACGCCTGAACGGCGTAACGGCGACTTAAAATTTACTGCGGCCTGAAATCGTAGGGCAGTACATCCGCTACTTTTTGCCATGTCCAGTAGCCGTTGATTACAATATCATTCTGATCAAAGAAATAACCATTTTGCTCGATGCCAATTAACTGGTCAGTTGCAATGGTGAGTATAGATAACTGAAACTTCCTGGCAACATCACCCGTAGCCAAAAGATACGCAGGGTCCGGAGCCTGCCTGTTATACAATACCGCCATGTTGGGTTGATTAGGACTTATGTCCACTACCTGCGTGCTGTCATTTTTAGTGTAGTTGATAGCACCATAAAAATCTTCTACGGGAATGGCTGTTTCTATTTCGTTGGCTTTGGCTACCAACTGAATTTCAAATCCTTCTTCCTTAATTTTTTTATCATGCACACTGCGCATAAAATGCAGCATAGAACCCTGGTAAGCCTTTAATCTGTTACTATACCAGGTAGCTTTTTGTGTTTCATCAGCAGGCTGTAAATCTTTAAATAGCGGATAGCCTGAATAAGTGTTCAACTCGGTTCCATACTCATGCGTAAAAGAATCCAGCGTGTATTTTATGGCATAGCCCAAAGCCATATTTTCTATTTCGAGTGGTTCGGTGGCGGACACTTTTAAGCGGTTCTTCTTTTTAGAAAAAAAGAAATGTAACACGTCTTTATTTTTTATAACACACTGGCTGCTATTGGCGGTTTTACCAATAAAATTTTCTTCAAAAAACCCACCATATTTTTCCAGTCCGTCTTTTACTTCATTGCTTGATTTAATCACTACATCTTCCAGCGCTTTTTCTTTTTGCGCTACTTCAATCACGATATTTTTATCTAATGCATCAGCTGTGGTAATGCGGCGGGTAGCGGTTTGGTATCCAGTGAATGTAATAATCAAATCATAGCCGCCATTTTGTAAACGCAATGTAAAAACCCCCTGCTGATCGGTGGCTGTTCCAATAGTAGTATTTTGTGCAAATACGCTGGCAGCCTGCAGCGGTAATTTTGTGGCGGCATCTATTACCTTTCCGGTGATAGTATAGGTTTCAAATTGGGCTATCACGCCTTTCGCAGCAAAAACAATACAAAAAAACAAGATGATTTTTTTCATACAAAAGGAATTAATCAGGAAATAATAACGGTTTATTACAAACAAAATTGCCAGCGAAAATACATTATCGGTTGTTAAGCTTTTGTTGCAATGCCGCACAGGTTTGGCTGATGCTGGTTTCAATATTACGGTAAGTAAAGTTGGGTAAAAAAGTTTTCAACTTACTGTTATCGTACCGCTCTTTTGAGAGGGCTGAAGCGGCAGTTTCTTTTGTCAGCAAAGGTTCTTTGCCCGTGAAGCGGCTTTT
>JANYFI010000645.1 GCA_025362765.1 Ferruginibacter sp.
TTTTAAGACCATACCAAGGTTGGTATCATCTTCGCATAGTAATATTTTAGGTTTTGCTGTTTCCATGTTTAAAAGTTTAATGGCAAATAAAATTATTTCACAGTTGATGTAGCGAATATAATGCCTATTTTTTTGTTAAAGGTCGTAATGTATGCGGAAGGGCAATTGTTTAAACAGGGGATAAAATAAAGATCTCATCAATTGCATTAAAAAATCCATTCTTTTTTGAGAATGGATTTTTTAATTAAAACAACAGTGTTGATTATTTAAAATCAGCTTCTGTCACGCCTTCGTTTAATTTTATTTCTTTGTATTTAAAAGGCAATTCCTGGCCGCCTACTGTTCTGGTAATTTCAGTTGGTAGTAGTACGTTGCCTGTTTTTTGATAATTTTTGTATTCAATAGTCTGGGGTACATCAGCATCTTCCTGTACCGATGTAGTTTCTTCTTTTAGCAACAGGCCAGTTTTAACGGAGTATTCCTGTACCGATGTTCTTCCGCTGGGCATTATTACCTGCAAACGGTAAGTATCTTCTGTATCTGTTTTTCCAGTTCCCAGGTAAGTTATTTTGTAAGCATTGTCGGTAATGTAATACAATTGGGGGATAACGCCTTTATCATCCAGCGCCTCTTTAATTTCCTTGTCAGATAAATCTTTTTTTTGCGGTCCCTGTTGCTGAAATCCTGAAGTGCCATTGAACGCCATTTTCATAACGGTCATAGCACCCATTTTTAATTCCATCATCATCATGCTGGGATACATTCTTTTTTCAACACCTTCAAATGCACGGCCCATCATATCAAGGCCAATTACGGCATTTATACTGGTGATCTTTTTAACTTCTTCTTTACCACCAATGGCCGTTAGATAACTGTCAATAATATTTGCGGCTGAAATGCTGTTGTTATTTTTAGGCGTTTCTTTTCCTTTTGCATCAGCAGGGTTATCAACAATATAATTGGCAAACTTGTCATATTTTTTTATGGGATAGCCAAGGCGTTTTAATTTGGGCAAAATGACGGCACTGTTGCCCGCAATTACAATCCTGGAATTGGATTCCTTAAAATAAGTTGCTGCTACTCTTTTTAAGTCAGTAAGGCTTACACTATTTATTTTCTGCAGGTAGGTTTTATAGAAATCATTGGGTAAATTATTGATCAGAATGTTGGATGCGTACATTGCCGTACGGGCTGGATCTTCCATTGCCAGGGCGAAGGATCCATTGTACATGGCTTTCGCAGTATTCAATTCTTCTTGGCTTATTTTGCCATCTCTCATATTGAGTATTTCGCCAAAAATTGCGGCCGTTGCACTATCTACCTTTTCGCTTCTAACGGCAGCGCTTGCCGTAAACAGGCTTTGAAAACGACCACTGCCTAGGCTGGAGTAACTACCGTAAGTAAAGCCGTGTTTCTCCCGCAGGTTCATAAACAATTTGCTTTCTGCGCCGCCGCCCAAAATCTGATTGGCTAACTTCAAGGCATGATAATCTTTACCGTTCATTGGGTTGCTGATCAGGTTGCCCACATCTAACTGACCCTGTACGGCAGTGGGCACATCTATAAAATCAATTTCTGTTTTAGTGGGATTTTTTGCCAGCGCAATTACAGGAAGCGTAAGTTTTTTACCGGTCCATTCGCCAAAGGCTTTTGTAGCCAGTTCTTTTGCAGCCTCGGGTGTTATATCCCCTACAAAAGTTAAATAAGAACGGGATGGCGTGATGTAATTTCTGTAAGCATCTTTAACATCATTTAAAGTAAGGTTTTTTACCGTTTCTTCGGTAGTGAACTCGCCCATTGCTGTTTGTCGTCCATAACTCAATGCGGCATTTACCCTGGATGCAATAGCAGGCGCACTTTTTTCATTTGCTTTTAAACCTGTGAGTGTAATTGATTTTATCTTGTCGAATGATTCGGGTGGAAAGGCAGGGTTTTTTAATCCGTCTGCCAGTAAATTAAATGCCTTATCAAAATAACGGGTTAAGGCACTGGCTGAACCTCCTGATGCGAACAAGCTTACTTCGGCGCCAATACCATCCACCGCTTCATCAAATTTATCTTTGGCCATATTGTTGGTTCCCTCGCCAAGCATTTGTCCCATCAAGTCAACCAGGCCCGCTTTTTTTCCTTCCTGTATTGGCCCTGCATCAATATTAAGGGAAGCAGATACTTTAGGAAACTTGTGATTTTCTACCACTAAAATTGTCATGCCGTTGGCCAGTGTAAAAATTACCGGGTCGTTGATGGTGATAACAGGAGCCGGCCCTGCGGGGGGCTTTTTTGATCTGTCAACTTTTGCTTGTGCAAAACTGTGTTGTAACAATACAACACTTAATGCAACTATTATTATTCTTTTCATTTTAATTTTTTTGCTTTGTGTATTAATCAAAATAGCTTGATGAATTTTTTATTTCTTTGGCAAATAATACAATACTACCCGTTGATTTTTATTGAGGTATTTTTTGGCTACCTCCTGAATATCCTGGCGGGTTATTTTTCTTATCTCTTCCAGTTCCGTATTAATGTTGTTGGTGTTTTTATAAAAAGTATATCCATCAGCAAGGTTTTCTGCAACACCCAGCATCTTACTGTTCTTACCAATAAAATCGTTTTCAAACTGGTTTTGCAATTTGGTAAATTCAGCCTCAGTAATAAGCGTGGTTTGTAATTTTACCACTTCATCGTCCATGTCTTTTAATAAGGTATCCAGGGGCGTATCGCTATTGGGTAATGCATAAGTTATGTAAGCGCCATAATCTTCTAACGAATAATTGAACGAGCCTACCTGCAGCGAATTCTTTTTATCATCCACCATTTTTTTAAACATGCGGCTGCTATTGCCCTGGCTTAAAACAGAGGATGCCATTTCCAGTGCTTTTGAATCTTTACTCGTTTCGCCTGGAACCCTGTAAGACGCTAAAATAGCGGGTATCTGGATATTGCTATCGTAAGCTGTATCAATTGTTTCTTTTGTAATGGGATCTTCTTTTGCCACAGTTTTTGTAACAGCAACGCCAGATGGTATCTCCCCAAAATAATTTTCTACCAAAGTTTTTGTTTTAGCAATATCAATATCACCGGCAATTACCAGCACCGAATTAACCGGTGTATAATATTTTTTATTAAACGCCTTAAATTCATCCAATGTAGCAGCATCAAGGTCGGCCATACTGCCAATGGTTACCCAGTTGTAAGGATGTTTGGTAAATAAGCGTTTCATTATTTCGCTTAAAAAATTACCATAAGGCTGGTTATCGACACGTAATCTTTTTTCTTCTTTCACTACCTCATTCTGTGTTTTTACACCCACTTCATTTATTACGGGGTGCATCATCCGTTCGCTTTCCAACCAAATACCAGTGGCTAACTGGTTAGATGGAAATACTTCGTAATAAAAAGTTCGGTCCTGTGTGGTGTTGGCATTGTTTTGTCCACCATTACTACTAACAATTTTCATGAATTCGCCACGTTTGATATTATCGCTACCTTCAAAAAGCAAATGTTCAAAAAAATGAGCAAAGCCGGTGCGGTTGGTTTGTTCATCCTTACTGCCTACATGATACATCACCGACACAGCCACCACCGGGGCTGTTTTATCCTGGTGTAAAATAACATGTAGCCCATTTTTTAAATTGTATTCGGTGTAAGCTACTTTTTGAGCTGTTGCCGAAATGGTTATCCCCATCAGAAAAAGGTAAAAGATTCTTTTTTTCATATTTTTTAGATTGAAAGCCAAATGTAGGATGTTATTGACATAGTACTTGCTTCTATGTAAATAATTGATAAG
>JANYFI010000657.1 GCA_025362765.1 Ferruginibacter sp.
CATGGTTTTAGGAAAAGCTGCTTCACTGCTGGATGTACTAAATGCCAGCAGGATAGGTTCCTTCATTCTTTTGATTAAATGGAATACCCGGCTTTTTAAAATCAGCGAGCCAATTAAAATCAAGACAATCCATAACGTTAGCAAACCGAAATAAAATTCGCCTATAAAAATAGAATAGGTTTTTAAAATACCGACGCCTTGTTTTGCAATAATGGCCGCCATTGCACCAAACACCGCCAACGGCGCAAAGCCCATAACGTACCCCGTCACTTTTAATATAATGTGTGCAATAGCATCCAGTGCCTTTACTACCGGATGCGCAATTTCACCCAATGCCGCAGCAGCCACGCCAAAAAAAAGTGCAAATACCACAATTTGTAAAATTTCATTTTTTGCCATCGCATCAATCACGCTGGCGGGAAACACGTGATAAAAAAAGTCTTTTATTGTTAAGGCGGCCTTATCAATACCAGTAGCAACATGACTATCTGGTAAGGGCAGGTGCATAGCGTTGCCTGGTTGAAACAAGTTAACGAGTAACATGCCCAGCAACAGGCTTAATAACGAAGCACTGAGGAACCATAACAGGGTTTTGCCACCGATACGACCTACGGCTTTTATATCGCCTAGTTTGGCAACACCCACTACCAACGTTGTAAATACCAGCGGAGCTACAATCATTTTTATTAGCCGCAGAAATATATCCGCTAAAATGGTAAACCAATCCAGCTTACTATCCCGCAATTTAATATTGTTGATTTTTTGGGTGGAAATTATATCTCTTTGTTGCTGTAATGTTTTGTACGTGGATGAACCGGTGTCAGTTAAAGCACTTTCTTTTACATGCAGGTATTGAATAGAATCAGCCAGTATTTTTATTTCGACTAATGATTGGGTTTCATCCGGCGTTGTCAATAATTTTTTTTCCGCAGCCTTTTTTTGATCTGCCAGTTCCTTTTGCATTGATTTCAATAGTACACCCGCTGCCGTATCCTTTATCGTTTCAAACGGCAGCATCGCCTTTTCAATATGAGCTAACTGTATATCTGCATTGGCAATGCTGGTATTTTCATCCCCCACATAATTCCTGTTGAGGATGAAGCCGGCAATAATGCCAACCAACAGGGCGATGCCGATGTACAAAGTAAGATTATTACGCTTCGCCGGTTTTATGTCCATACTAAAAAAATAGACTTGCAATATAGTATTTAATGCTTGTTATGGGACAGCCCCCGCTAAAAATGATTATTGGTGACGCTGGTAAGTTATTTTTGATTATTTTGCTTACACATTATTTATCAAACCAATCTAACATATGAGTTTATTTATTAAGAAGCCCGTGAGTGATTTAATGGCAGAAGCGGCTGACTCGGAAAAAGGGCTAAAACGTACACTTACCGCCGGTTCGTTGGTTGCACTGGGCATTGGCGCAATCATTGGTGCAGGTTTGTTTGTAAGAACCGCGGCAGCAGCAGCTCAAAATGCCGGACCATCTGTAACGCTTGGATTTATTGTAGCCGCAATTGGTTGTGCATTGGCTGGATTGTGCTACGCCGAATTGTCTTCTTCCATTCCCATATCGGGAAGTGCCTATACTTATACCTATGCCACTATGGGAGAATTGATGGCGTGGATCATAGGCTGGGATTTAGTGTTGGAATATGCTGTGGGTGCAGCTACAGTAGGTATTGCCTGGAGCGAATACCTTAATAATTTACTGGTGCAGGTATTGCACATGAAACCAATTGCTTATCAATGGTGTCACTCCCCATTTGAAATTTCTGCTGTAACCGGAGAACATGGTTTGATCAATTTACCTGCGTTGCTTATTGTTAGCCTGTTAAGTTTATTGTTAATAAAAGGAACCCAGGAATCCGCTTTTGTAAACGGTATTATTGTAATAACAAAAGTGAGTATAGTTATCTTGATTATTATTTTTGGATGGCATTTTATCAATCCTGTTAATCACCTGCCTTATATACCTGAGCCTTCCGTATTTAAAGATCACCAGGGAATCAGCCATAACTATGGCGGCATTATGGGAATACTAGGAGCTGCAGGCGTAGTATTTTTTGCCTTTATTGGCTTTGATGCCGTAAGTACAGCAGCCCAGGAAACAAAAAATCCAAAAACGGCCATGCCGATTGGTATACTTGGATCGCTGGTTGTTTGTACTGTATTGTACATACTTTTCGCTCATGTATTAACAGGCCTTGCCCCGGTAGAATTTTTTAGAACAACCGGTAAAGAAGCGTCAGTAGTAGCTGCAATCAATATGTATATGCCCGGCTACGGTTGGTTAGCCAAGCTGGTAACAGTAGCAATTCTGGCGGGATTTTCGTCTGTAATACTGGTAATGTTACTCGGCCAGAGCAGGGTATTTTACAGTATGAGTAAAGATGGATTACTACCGAAAGTCTTCAGCGAGCTACATCCGAAATATAAAACTCCCTACAAAGCTAATTTGATTATATTGGTACTGGTAGGAATTTTTGCCGCTTTTGTTCCTGGGGATATTGTGGGCGATATGACGAGCATAGGAACCTTGTTTGCTTTTATGCTGGTATGCGCAGCGGTTATCATTTTAAGAAAAACAGACCCTGATTTACCAAGGCAATTTAAAACACCCTGGGTACCTGTTGTACCAATCCTCGGTATAATCGTTTGCGCCTCTATGATCTTTGGATTAGGATGGACAAACTGGTTGCGCTTATTTGGCTGGCTGGCGATTGGTTTTGTAATCTATTTTAATTATAGTAAGAAGCATAGTAAACTAAGACAAGGTGGCGACAAGTCATAAACTTTTTTAATTTTAGCAGAAAGCCCCGCCAGCAATGGCGGGCTTTTTTATGCGCTGATATTATTCGGCAAATAAAAACGCCGCAAATATGCGGCGTTGAATGTATTAAAATCTTATTAAGTCTAAAAAGGAAGATCGTCTGCTGCATCTGAAGCAACACTGGCGGCAACCGAAGCCGCTGGGTTATTGGCTGTCTGTGCATAAGACGAATTATTATTTTGGTTGTAATTGCTGCTTCCGCCCGACTGTTGGCTGGCTGGAGCATCTCCGCCATTTCCACCAAGCAACTGGATGTTTTGCACCCGCATACGAAGTGTTGCCGCCGGCTGGTTTTCTTTATTTAAATATCCATCCGCCTCAGGGGCGCCCTCCGCATATACCATTTTTCCCTTGGTAAGATACTGTGAAATGGTGGTTTTCTCCGACCAATACGCACATTCAACCCAGGTTGTCCGCTCCTTCTGGTTGCCCTGCCTGTCTTTGTAGCGCTCTGTATGGGCTACACTGAAATTGATTACGTTTTGCCCGTTTACTTCTTTTACGATGCAATCTTTTCCCAAATTGCCAACGATTTGTAACTTGATCATAATTGTGTGTTTTAATTGTTAAAGCGATGTATCTGAATGTGAAAATTATGAAAATGTGCCTTTAAAAAATCATTTAGTTATCTGCTTTTTACTAACAATATTATTGGGTTAACTACTTTTTTTCTCTGCCGCAAGGGTTTCTGCCAACGCTTTTATTTGAACCAAAACCGGGTTCCAGCCTTCGCCGTTATTATACACATCCCCGTATCTTTTTTGGCCATCGGCGGCGCCTTCAAAACCATCCTGCGTAACTATCAAATTTATTTCCCCGTTTGGACCAACTAACTCATAGGTTACGTTTAGATAATTTTCGGGGATATCAGCCATGGCTGCATTCGGATCTATCACGGTATATTTCAGCAATTTTTCCGGCTGAATATCAATAATAATTCCTTTTACAAACACCGCTTCTTTTCCTTCGTACAGGGCCCGCCACAATAACGAACTACCAACTTGCCAGTCCGACACTGTTTCGCAGCCGAACATGTATTTTTTTGTCTGAGATGGATTTACCAATACATCCCACACTATAGCGGCAGGTGCATTAATAAGAATCGTGTTTGTTACAATCAATTTTTCCATGGCAGTCAACTTTAAATAAGGATAAATAATTAAAAACGGGCCACTACTATTTAGTTCAATTTTTTCTTTAAGGTGGTCACCTG
This sequence comes from Ferruginibacter sp., assembly GCA_025362765.1. Lineage (GTDB taxonomy): Bacteria > Bacteroidota > Bacteroidia > Chitinophagales > Chitinophagaceae > Ferruginibacter. The sequence goes on from JANYFI010000657.1 coordinate 4,053, forward strand.
GCTTTGTAAATTATTAACCATGCTGGCCAGAGAATTCATATCCCATCGCGGTTGCGCACTGACTTTACTGATCACCATTTGTGCCTGCCACAATTCAACTACATCTTCTACATTTACCTGGTAAGGCTGGTACTG
>JANYFI010000698.1 GCA_025362765.1 Ferruginibacter sp.
ATACAATCACAACGAAGGCAAGGGAATTTTGTATAATAACAAGTTAAATAAAGATGCGTTTGATATCCGGGCTACTCAAAAGCTAACTTCCTGGCTTAGTATAGATGCAGGCGTTGCGTATAGTAATTTCGAAGGGAAAAATCCACCACGTCTTGGTCCACTCGATGCCTTTGGATCTGACAACATTGGAAAGTTATTTACCTGGGTTTTACCACGTAATTATGATACTAAATACTGGATGCAAAAAGATCATTACACCAGTATACTTGGCGGAGCACCGCAATTAAATGATCCTAATGAACCAAATAAATCGCCTGAATCAAAGTTCTGGTTTCAGTTATTTGAAAATACGTACACGCAAAAAGAACAGTTGCTGAGAGGCAGGTTAAATATTACTGCAGATTTAGCGCCATGGGCAAAACTTGTACTGGAAGGAAACATCAATAATATTTACATAAAAAAAGAGAATAAGGAGCTTGGCCAGCTACAGGACTTTAAGGGTGGTATGTATGGTTTGGGCTTTGAAAACAGGGAAAGCAAATTCTTAAAGGCAATGCTTATGTTGAATAAAGAAGTTAATAAAGACTTCAGTATATCAGGCTACATTGGTACGGAAATGCAACGATTTTCTAACAGTTATGAATACAGCGAAACCAGAGGTGGGCTTAACTATCCGGGTAACTATTACATAACTAACTCTGTAAATGCGCCTTATGTAGACGGTGGTATCAGCAGCAGGAAAAGTTTTAATTCCCTCTATGCAAGTGCCGACATGTCGTACAAAAACAGGTTGTATTTACAAACTACCTGGCGTGGTGACTGGTCATCAGCACTTACTTATTTAAATGGTACGGGAAATAATTTTTACAACTATCCGGCGGCAAGTTTATCGTGGATATTTACAGAGTCTTTAAAACTGCCTTCCTTTATCAGTTATGGTAAATTAAGAACCAATGTGGCTGCATTGGGTGCGGATACAGATCCATTCACTATTAACCCGGGCTTTGTATTCAGCGGCTTTAGTAATGCCAATGGCGGACAGGTTCCTACATCTACTTATTCAAGCCTGAATGCCTTGCAACCAAATTTAAAACCTGCCCGTAAAATCTCTAAAGAGATAGGTGCGGAAATGCGTTTCTTAAACAGCAGGCTAGGTTTTGATGTTAGTTTTTACCAGGACAATACAAAAAACCAGATTTTAAAAATTGGAACACCTGATGTGTCCGGTGTAAACTCTATCCTTATCAACGCAGGTAATATTCAAAATAAAGGGATAGAACTTTCTATTGATGCGACACCGGTAAAAACAAAAAACTTTAGCTGGAACACCGCATTAAATTACTCCAGCAATAAGAACAAAGTTGTAGCGCTTTATCCGGGTGTAAAAGAATATAACTTAGGTGCTGATGTGGGTGAAATAAGTACCTGGGCAGTTGAAGGTGCCTCTTACGGTGTATTAAGAACAACCATACATTCTGCACCTGATCCTAAAACAGGTAAGCCAATCCTTAACTGGCGTTCAGATGCACGAGCTGCTTTTCCTGCAAGAAGTAATTATTTACAGGATGTTGGAGATATAAATGCAAAATTCAGGGTAGGGTGGGATAATACTTTTAACTACAAAGGTTTTAGTCTGAATGTATTGTTTGATGCAAAAATTGGTGGCGACTTTGTGTTGATGACATTGAGGGAAGGAACGCATACAGGTGTATTTCCAAATTCATTAAAGGGAAGAGATGCGGCACACGGCGGTATCACCTGGACAAGTGCCTGGGATAGCAAAACATATGATGATGGCGTAATTCCTGATGGTGTTTTCCGGGATGGCCAGATGGTAACCTTGCCAAACGGCTCACAGGTAGATGTAGGTGGACTTACCTACCAGGAGGCTTATAATAAAGGTTTTGTTGAGCCAACGCATTTGCCACAATTCAACTACCGTTATGGTTCATCTTCTACAGGCGTATCGGATTACTGGGTGTTAAAAAATTCATGGATATCACTTCGCCAGGTTGCATTGAGTTACAATTTATCAAAAAGCATTGCGCAGAAATTACACCTGAATAATATATCCCTCGCTGTAATAGGCCGTGATTTATTTTATGTGTACCAGACCTTGCCTTTTAATTATAACCCTGCTTCAAACAACTCAAACAATACAGCATTTTCCGGTGAAGAAGGTTTTTTGCCAAAAACAAGAAATGTCACCTTCACGCTAAGAGCTTCATTTTAATTAATAAGGTATAGTAGTAAACGAATCCATTTTTGAAAAAAAATTATAGAAATGAAACACATAAAAAAATATACTTCCTATATAATTGCGGCAGGAATGTTGGTGTCGATGGCAGGCATCAGTTCATGTACCAAGAATTTTGAAAAAGTAAATAACAATCCCAGCGTAGTCTCCAAACCAGATGTAAAGTTTTTGCTGACGTATGCGGAAGACAAAATGATAACGTATGAGTATACGGAATGGATATGGGAGAGTATGGAACAGTTGTTTCGGTTTACACAACATGTAACATCCGACCCGTACGAATTAACCAATAATGTAAACACCCGCTTTGGTAATTACTACCTGCAGGTGCTGCCAAATCTGTTTGAAATAAGAAAGCAGATTGACGCCAAAGCCGATAAAGACAATTATCAAAAAATGGCTGCTGTTAGCTATGTGCTGCAGGTAATGCATGGCATAAAAGTAACAGATATGAATGGTTCTATTCCCTATCAACAAGCTATACAGGGAAGATATGACGGCAATTTTAGCCCGGAGTATGATAAGCAGCAAGATTTATTTACTACCTGGTTGCAGGAGCTTGATAATTCAATTGCTACACTATCCAACAGTGCTTTAATGAACCAGGTTTCTTACGGTAATGCAGATGTTTTTTATAAAGGGGACTGGAACAAATGGATAAAGCTTGCCAATACGTTGAAGCTAAGAATTGCGGCAAGACTGGAAAATCAGGACAATGCCAAAACGAAACTGATATTTCAACAGGTATTGCAGGATGTTACTGGTGTTATAGAAGCAGATGATGAGCAGCTATCTTACCAAAACCCTGACTATTTTGCCTTTGGTATGGGTGGTGAAATCAATTACAGAAGCACCCGGTATGCAACAACTTCTATCATTAAATTTTTAAAAGCTTCCAACGATCCAAGGCTGCCAATTTATTTTGAGGCAAATGACCTTAAAGGTAGTTATAACGATACGCTGACCAAATATGCAACGGCGCTTCCTTCGTTTATCAATCCTTTGGACCCGTTAATACAATACCAGGGCGGCCCTGCAGACTTTACTACCAATCCTACGGTAGCTAATTATATTAAAAATCCGTTCGTGGTGGGCAATAGCGGTGCCGGAAGTGCCGTGTCCCGCTACTTTTTAATTTCTCCTATCAACAGGAAATTCTTTTCACCACGATACAATTCAACCTCCGGTGAGTTTAAAGATGTAAAAGTAACAGCTACAGAAGCGTGTTTGCTGATTGCTGAATTTATTCAGAAAGGATATGCAGGAAGTGTTGACACAAAGGGCACTGCAGAAGACTGGTATAAAAAAGGGATTGCCTCCTCTATAAAAACCATGAACGGTATTGCGGTAATTGCCGGCTCTACCACAGGTTTTAGCGGCAGCGGCGATGCTGAAGTAACTGCTTACCTAAATAACCCTGAGGTAAAGTTTAATGGCACAAACGATTTGGAGCGAATTTATATACAGCAGTATTTAAATTTTTATAGAAATGCCAACGAAGCTTTTGTTTTTTCAAGAAGAACAGGTTATCCAAAAAATACGTCTGCCTATTATGCAAGGGAAACATTTAACGAACCGATACCCCGCAGGTTTTGGACGGTAGATCCGGGTGAAGTAAACAGGGCCAACTGGCAAGCTGCACTTACCGAAGAAGGATTTACTGCAAACGCACAGGATGTGTTAACCCTCAGTAAAGAGCGGGTGTGGTATGATGTACCTGCCCCTGAGTTTGGTAAAGGCAATTAATGTAACAGGTTTTAAAATTTATAACAACACTCCCGGTTTATCTTAACCGGGAGTGTTGTATTTAGCGACTATCACTCTAATCTTTCTGTGAGTTGTAAATAATTTTTACATAGTTTGAAAAATTTCTAAGGCCTGTTTTATTGCTGCCAATTCTAACAACTGTTTTTTTCTGAAAGTTAACAGACTCTCCTTTTGCTACCGGAATACGCATCAATACAGGTTTGTCATTCGACTTGAACTCGAATATTCAAAATTAATGCTGGGGTGTATTTAATTTCTAAGCTATAGTTCTAAATCCTGATTGGTTTGTTTGGTAGTAGAAAAAGTAAAGTTTGTACCTGTTATTATTGGGGTTGCATCCTCTACGTCGCATACATACCAAATAACCGAAAGGTTTATTTGAATGTGGCTGAAATCAGTTATCAGATTTAAGCTAAATAGATAACCGGACGATGCTTACATCGGTAAAGATGGCGAAGCCAAAGCCACATTAACCTTTCATGTAAACACAATTAAGCTTCTTGAAAGTGCAGGTGTAAAAAATGAAACACCCGTTAAAACCAATGCCGAAGCAGTTGCCATCCGTACTGCATTGAAAATGTATTTTAATCCATCGCAAGATACCGCCACAAGGATAAGAGGTTATCAAGGCAGGAATATTAACTGGAAGGAAGATTTTAGTAAAGCCCTGCACACTATGAAATCTTATAAGGTTGAATTTGACGGTACTTCAATTCGCCTTTTTGATAACTTTATTGCTGAATGCAAACAGCAAAACATACACTTGATATTTGTTTACAGCCCTGAATATATTGAAGGGCAGCATTTTGTTGAAAACCGGAAAGATGTAATGGATTTGTATCATCATTACAGTAACAAATATGGCATTCCGTTGTATGATTTTTCTGCGGATTCAATGAGCTACAACAAAAATTATTTTTACAATGCATCACATCTGAATAAGACGGGGGCTGATTTATTCAGCAGCCGGCTTGCATCTATGATAAAGACCAATGTTGGTTTGTAGTGGCTAAAAAATAAAACGGCTGATATTACAACTCAAGACTTATTTTCCATTGAAGGATGGAATTCCATTTCATTTTATTTCTTATTTATTCTTTCCAGGAAAGCCTTAACTCCGGAAGAAAATCTTTTTACCTGTCCGCTGATGCCTTCTGTATTTACGTAGATTGTGTTATGATCAGAGGCTATTTCGTGTTCCGGGCGTGATTTAGAGTAGTAGTATGTTGCTATTGATTTTCGATTTATTTCCTTAGGTGTATTCAATGGTTTAGGATGACCGTGAAATGAAATTTCATTTGTCTCAAAAATGACACACCTATTGAATGCAGGAGCATATTGACCTAATAAAACTTTATCTCCCTGTGATAAGTCCCAGAGTTCTAAATGTCCTTCATATTCATCCATCCAATCTTTGTTCATATACACCAAAACATTCAGTCGCCTGTGAAATTTCGTTTTAGGATGGATATTGTAATCAACATGAACATTTAAAAAAGCACCATTAGTAGATTGATGTAACCCGCCTCCAAACAATTCGTCGTCACCGATTAATTCCTCTTCTATTTCAGTAACATCTTGCAGCCAACTTAGAAATTGGGGTGAATTAAGTTCTTTAAAAACTTTATCCATCACTGAATTTGCCTCGAATTTTGTTTTTTGAAACTTGTTCTTTTGATCAAGATATGTTGTTCCATCCCACTTTCCGTTTTCGATGGAAGGATAATTTTTATATATCAATTCCGCCTGTTCAGTTGAAAAAAAATTCTCAAACATGACATATCGAAACGGTTTTTTTGACTGATAATCATTTTTAATACTTGGTTGTCTTTCTTTAAGACTGTCGAAATTAATTAATTCCATAGTACGTAATAGTTTTAAATAGTTTACAACTAACGGCTAAAATACCTTATTATTTTCCTAAACTCAAGTAAATACTCAATGCGCTATTTTTTCTTTCAAAAACTCATTTTCTTTTTCTAAAGCTTTTACCTTTTTATCCATCTCAATCATATACAGTGTTAGCTCCTCCACTTTTTTTACCAACGAAGTTTGAATATTACCGAGATCAATGCCGTTTTTTCAATTTCATCTGCTGCTGGTAAATCTGGCAGGTGCTTATTTTTGGTTAAAAAAGTCTCTACATCGCTTAAAGAAGCTAATTCATAAGTTGGACCAAAAACATAATCAGGCCAGCTCCCTGTTAATTTTACCACCGCCTGGGTAAAAATTGCCGAGCCATTTACTGCAAGTTTGTAGGTGCCTGCGTTAAGTCCTGAAGTACCAATCAAAACCCGGTTGCTTGAATAGACATCTCCCACAACATTTAATTTATATCCTGCATCAGTTGTGGTACCCAGTAATAAGTTGCCGTTGATAGCAGTTGTAACAACATTGGAATTGCCCATTACAATTGTATTAGAACCTAATCCTGTTGCACCATTTCCTATTACAATTTGGTTCGTTTGGCTGTTGGCAATTGAAAGGATTGTGACACAACGACAGACTGTGCAAAAACTAAAGTTAGAAAAAAAGAGATGACTTACCCACAAGTTATCATAAGGTACATCAAAAGCAGGCATAACATTGTCTGAGTAATATGAGTTATAAACAAGGCATAGCACGGGAACAAATGAGCATGTTCAGTTTGGATTGTGTAATAACAAACAACAATGCTGTGCGGCTGATAGACCTGTTTGTGGAGCAGCTTGATTTAGCTGTTCTTGGTTTTACAAAAACCACTGTAAAAAAAGAAGGCTGCCCACCATATAATGCAAAGGATATGCTGAAGCTGTATTACTATGGTTACCTCAACCGCATACGTTCTTCCCGTAAGCTGGAAGCAGAATGTACCCGGAACATAGAATTATGGTGGCTGCTGCACCAGTTGATGCCGGGCTACCATACCATTGCAGACTTTCGTAAAGACAATGCCGTTGCTTTTAAAAAAGCCTTTAAAATATTTGTATCGTTTTTAAAAGGAGAAGAGTTACTGTCAGCAGAAACAATCGCAATAGACGGCACAAAAATCCGGGCACAGAATAACAAGAAGAATAATTTTAACGAAGCCGGCCTTGCCAAACATGCAGCTTACATAGAAAATAAAACACAGGAATATCTTGCCCTCTTAGATGAGTATGATGCTATAGAAGATAAGCAGGCCGGGGCATTGAAGAAGCAGGAAGTGGCAAAGAAGATAGCCGTACTTAAAGAACGCAAACAAAAATATGAGCAGCTTACCGAAGCATTAACCACCAGTGGCGATAAGCAGGTAAGCACCAGCGATGCCCAGAGCCGGTCACTACCCGTCAAAGATGGTATTACCAATGTATGTTATAATATACAAACAGTGGCCGATAGCAAGCATAGCCTTATTGTTGATTTCGATACCATCAATGAAGGCGACCAGGGCCAGTTAAGCACCATGGCCGGTAAAGCAATGCAGGTACTGGGTGTGGAAGAAATAACCGCCCTTGCAGATAAAGGCTATCATACCGGCAGGCAATTGCAGGAATGTACAGCAGGGCATATCACTACCGTTGTGGCCTACCCTGACCGCAGCAGCAGGGCATCACAAATAGATCCGGCCTATCAAACAAGTGAGTTCAGTTACGATGCAGCCAAAGACTGTTACACCTGTCCGCAGGGAGCCATACTTAATACCGATGGAATGGAGTATGAAAAGAAACATATTGGCAGAACAACTTACCTGGTGA
>JANYFI010000706.1 GCA_025362765.1 Ferruginibacter sp.
TTTATATTCATGCAAATGGCATTGATTCAAGGTTCGGATTAAGCGTTGGTTCCCTCTTTGCAGTAATTGGCAACAAATACATCATTGATTCTTCCCTGCCTGAATCAACTTCATTCACGCTGGTAGATACCCTGCATGGACTAACACTGCTGTTTATTTTTGCAGTCATCACCTGCACTGCGTATGCATTAAAATTAGTGAAAGAAGGAAAGCTAAAACAGGCAAACAGGTTTGACATGATTGCTGCGCAAACGCTGCTGGTAATTTATATTGTGCTAAATATTTATTGTATCCACAATGCAATAAACCAGGTATAAAAAATTAAGTTGAATAGTCGCTTACCGTTGGTTTTGAAAAGCAGATTTTTTCGTCCACATTTTTTCGATTATAAGTACAAGTGAAATCCCAACTGTGTATGCAAGCATATCAATCCATGCGAATGAAGTACCCAGTATAACCCTGGCCATTGCCGAATGTTGCAGCCCGACCATGGTAATAAAATTAAAGTACTGCAATGTTTCGACGAAGTAAGAAAAAAGCAACACCGCAATGGCGGTTTTTACAATGGGTGTATTGACGAAAGATTTTACAAAACAATAAATCAATACTACTACCAGCATATCCCCTACATACGGCCGAATGATTTGGTCGTGTGCATACAAAGCGATCAATACTTCTACGCCAAATAAAATAATAGCCGCTACAAAATATTTGCTCTTGAAATGAAAAGGAATATTCATAAGGCGGAAAAAAAATTAGCGAACCTGGTGAACATGCTATGCTAAAGATATAAATAAGCGTAAATACTATTGTTTTACCGCAGTGTCTTTCACTTTCTTTTTAAATAAATTATTCATCAACCCTTTCACTGATTCTTCGGGTTTCTGTTTGGCTTTTGCAGTATCCGCTGCCGCATCTTTATTGCCGGATAGTTGTTTGAGCAATTCATCTTTTGCCGCCGCTATCGCCTGTTTTTTTACGGAGGCAATGGTATCTTTTACCGCACTGGTAATCGCCAGTTTAGTGCTGTCTATTTTCGCTTTGGCAAAATCTGTTACCTGCTGCTTTAATTGCTCAGCCAGGTTTTCAGCTCCTTGTTTTAAATCTGTTTTAATAGTGGGGTTTTTTAAAAAGCCCCCCAGTGTAAGGTTCAGGTTGATGACGTCGCCTACTTTCAACGGTACACCTTTACTGTTTACCTGGCTCACCAGGTTATTTACCAACTGGTTGCCTTTATCCCCCATCATGGCGCGGGGAACTTTCATATTGATGAGGTAATTCAGCGACTGGTCAAAACCCTGTAATCCGCCAATTTCCATATCTATGCCATTTACCTTTACCGTAAAAGGTTTCACCAATAACTGCCCGTTGCTAAATTCAATATAATTCTTTACATCTTTGATGGCGATTGACTGCAGCGCGGGTATGTTCAGTGTATTCGCAATTTTTTCAAGTGGCGCAAATTTGCTGAGAAAACCTTCTATCAGCAACAGGTTACCGTTACCGGTAAGGCTGCTTAAATCCGGCATCATATTATCGCCCAGCCTTCCCTTCATTGTAAGTTGCGACGTTAATTTACCCGCAATAAATTTACCAATAGGCATTAGCACTTGTACCGTATTAAAGGCTGCGAAAGTTTTTTGTACATCCACTTTGTCCACATTATACACAAGGCTGATATCTGGTTTTGATTTACTGGCTTTTGTTGAATAAGTTCCACTCATCATCACTGCACCATCCAGCGCATTGCCTTTTACATCAGCGATGGTTACGGTTTCATCATTTATTTTAAGGCTGCCGGATAAACCAGTGATATCAACTTTATCATAATGTAGTTTATCAACAGCTGTGTTTACCAGTATATTTAAATTGGCTGGTACGGCAAAAGGCGCCGCGGCCGGGCCTTTAGTAGTTGTATCTGTTGATGTACCCATCCAGTCGTTCAGGTTAATATTATCGGCTTTCAGGTTAAGACTTGCACTCAGCGGTTTGCCCTGCAACATGTAATTCAGCAGGTTGTTGATTTGCCCGTTGCCGCTAAAATTGGAAGAAAGGTATTGCCCGTCGAGGGTTTTAATATCCACGCTTGCTGGTGTAAACGACGTGCTGAGTGTATTGATTTTTACCCCGGTGGGATAATCTTTCGCCACGTAAGAAAAGTTATTTAAATCAATGGAGCCTCCGGCGGTAAACTGATCGAATTTTTGTTGCTGTATATCTTTTACATTGCCTTTTACATACACATCGGCATTCAGCAACCCGGCGATTTTTGTTCCCGCCTCCAGCTTTACCAATTGTACTATCTTACCCAAATCAAGCTTACCTTTTGCGGCGGCATCAACAAACAAATTGCTGATGGGGTTCTTTACCAGCAGGCGAATATCAAATGGATCCTTATCCATTTCAATATGCGCTTTTTCTATGTTTACCACGGTATGGTCTGTTACGCCATCCGGGTTATCCACCATCGCTTTTATATTAATTTGCTGCAAGGGTTTTGGCAGATCAGGATACTGAAAAAAACCATCCTTCACTTCCATATTGATATGATATGCCGGAATGGAACCGGCATTGTAAACACCTTTTACAAAACCGTCAAACACGGCAGTACCACTCGTTTTTATCTTATTGAAATCATTTTTATAAATGGCAGGCACCAGCGATAAAATATTTTTAAAATCAGTGGAAGGCGCCTTGAATTTGATATCCATATCGTACCCTTTTTCTGCCAGGTCTTTTATGAAACCTTCCCCTGTAATCTTCAAATCGTTCACGGTAATTTTATCCGTTTTAAAAGAATACACATGGGCCTTGTTATCTACCTGTATGTCAGCATCAGCAATTGCCTTGGCGTTTGACAAGTATGCAATGCCGCCATAGGTAACTGTTACCGCATCTGCATTGGTCGTAGTTTTTAACGTAAACAGATCGGAGGTAAAATCACCGCTTCCTTCATGGTTCAGGTTAAAAATTTCTGTTCCGATGGCGCTGGTTTCATCTTTGTAACTGATATAGGCATTGCTTATTTTATATTGCTGCAACGCCATTTTAAATGGCTTTTCTTCTGTTGCCTTTATGGCCGCCGTATCGGGTTTCATAATGTCCCAGTTCGTCAAACTATCTTTATTAATAACCGCATGGATGCGGGGCGATTCTACCTCGATGGAATAGATGGTCATATCCTTGCCTTTTATCACACTCATGATATTCAACGACGCGTCAATTCTTTTGGCAGCAATCAATGTATCAGCGGCAAAAGTACCGATGCCAACTACCTGTAGTTCATCCAACCCAACGGCTACTTTTGGAAAATGACGAAAGAAGGAAATGTCTACGTCTTTAAAATCAACCTTTGCGTTGATGTTTTTATTGATCTGCTTTTTTACCAGCGTTACTATCTGGCTTTTAAACAGGTAAGGTGCTGCGAAGGCAACGGCTATTAACACCAATAAACTAATGAGTACTATTTTAATAATTTTCTTAACCATCCGTTTTGTTTTTTATAGGTTTGAATAACCATGCAAGCATGTTGCATGCCAAAGAGGTTGGCATGCCATCTAAGTGGCAAATTTACTACAATGTTTGGATAGAACAGGGATGACACGGATGATGCGGATTTACGCTGATTTTATTCAATTAAATTCAATCTTATTTCTTTGAAAGTAAAAAATTGTCTCTTTGCCATTTGCGGCTACAAACTTCATTTTTGTAAACCTGCCAACGGTCATAAGGTAAACTATTTTGTCTCCTGCTGAAAGACCGGTTGTTTCGTAGAATGCTCCCAGGCGGCATTTATGAGGATTGTCTTTTACATCACTGGTAAAATAGAAAAACAGATAAGCTTGACGGAAGCAATTGTAGGTTCGGCATAACCAAAAAATTTATGGTCTTGCCTGATATTTGCAGGTAAGTAAAATTCTTTTGTCTGGCTGTTAATATGTCCCTTCGTCTGACCAAAACTTTCATAACAAAACATCATTAACAATACAACCAGCAGCTTCGCCTTCATGATAGTATTCTATTTGAAACTTAAATTTTGATGAGCAGCGTAAGTTGACTGTGTGCTACCGAAGTGATTATAAACTTCAAAACGATAGTAAATAAAGATCGGCCTGCAATAAAAAAATGCGGTAAAATTGCCGCAGTTAATATTTCATCCTTCAACTCAACTCCACTTCTGAATGCTGTTCAGGTATCTCTACATCTGTAAAACCTTTTCTTAATAATCGTTGCCTGAAATCAAGTTGTACAGGATACTCCCCGTGTACCAAAAATATTTTTTTTACCTGTGCAACATCCTGACAGGCGATAAACTGGCAAAGATCTTCATAATCACCGTGGGCGCTCATGCTGCGCATTTCACCAATCTCCGCATTTACTTCATGCGGCTGTCCATAAATACTCACTTCTTTAGGATGCTGCATCAACCGGCCTCCCAGCGAATTTGGCTCACAATAACCGGTAAGCAAAATCGTGTTACGGCTGTTCTCTATATTGTTACTGATATGGTGTTTAATTCGTCCGGCATCGGCCATGCCGCTGGCAGAAATAATTACGCAGGGCCCTTTATAATAATTAAGATTTTTTGACTGGTCTACAGATTCAATAAATTTCAAGCCTTTAAAACCAAAGGGATCGTCATCACTTTCCAATACTTTTCGTATGCGGTCATTAAAATATTGAGGGTAACTTTTTATAATAGCCGTGGCTTTATTACTTAGCGGACTATCAACAAAATAATCCAGTGCAGGCAACCGATTTTCCAGTTCCAGCTGGTTGAGGGCATATAAAATTTCCTGTGTGCGGCCAACACTGAAAGCCGGCATAATGAGTTTGCCTTTTTTAGAAATGCAGGTATGATTGATCCATTCCAGCAAGGCGTCAGACGTTGGATTGTGTTCATCATGCAGACTATTCCCATAAGTACTTTCTATCAAAATATAATCCGCCTGCGGAAATTTTTCCGGCGCCTTTAAAATCACATCGCGGTAACGGCCAACATCGCCGCTAAAAGTTAACCGGGTAAGTTTTTCATTCTCCGTAACTTTTAAATGCACCGCGGCGCTGCCAATAATATGTCCTGCATCTGTATAACAAAATTCAATGCCTTCTTCAATGGTAAACCAGGTATCATATTCAACCGTTTCAAAAAAACCTTCAGCTTGCAAAGCATCGGCGGTAGTGTACAACGGTTGCAGGTAAGATTTTCCTTCCGCAGCACGGCGTTTGTTGATAAACTTAAGATCGTTTTCCTGTATCCCGGCAGAGTCTTCCATCAATACTGCCGCCAGGTCTTTGGTAGCTGGTGTTGCAAATATTTTACCGGTAAACCCATCTTTTACCAATTTTGGTATCAGGCCGCTGTGGTCAATATGCGCATGAGATAAAATAAGATAATCTACTTCAGACGCAGTAAAACCAAAGCTGGCATTGAGTTCATCTGTTTCACTGCCCATGCCCTGGAACATGCCGCAATCAAGCAATATTTTTTTACCATTATTTAAAGTAAGTAGGTGTTTGGAACCGGTTACGGTTCTTGCGGCTCCATGGAAAGCAATTTTCATTGTTGGTATTTTTTTAGGGTTTGAAGGTAGTGAAAAGCAATTGGGTAAATAAAAAATATTGCGCTTAACAATGCACCGGAATATTATTGAAAACGACTGATAGTCTGTAAAGGCTTTTATTCAATTCCTTTATCCGTGAACCAATTTGATTGTAAAACCGTTTATTCATTTACAAAATCTTTTTGATGCAATATTATTCTATTCAGAAAATAAGCACCTGGGAGCGCTTTTACCGGGCTAACTTTATTAATTGCCTTAGTGGTTTTAAAAGCGCTACGTTAATAGGAACAGCCGGTAAAAATAAGCAGCCCAACCTGGCTATTTTTAGTAACCTCGTTCATATCGGGGCAGATACTGCCCTGATTGGCTTTATTAACCGGCCAAGAGAAGCGGCGCCGCATACGCTGGCAAATATTGAGTTTTCAGGCGTTTATACCATGAACCATATTCAACCTGAATTTATACAGGCGGCCCATCAAACAAGTGCAAAATATCCGGTGAATGAAAGTGAGTTTGATCTGGACGGTGTTAGCATTGAATGGAAGGCGAATTGTATGGCACCGTTTGTTGGGGAAAGCCGCATTCAATACTCGATGGAATTGGTGGAAATCATCCCCATTAAATACAACGGCAGTTTCTTTATTATCGGTAAAGTGACGGATGTTTTTATTGATGAAAATATACTTGATAAAGATGGCTTCCTGCACATTGATAAAGCCGGTAGCATTTGTACCCTTGGTATTGACGGCTATTACAGCACTAATTTGCTGGCAAGATTTGCCTATGCCAAGCCCGGTAACCCTATTGAAAAAATAAACTAAGATGTCACAAAAAATATTTTTGTCTGCTCACTGGCAATACTTCGCCTTGCTGAATTATGAAGTAGATCCGGGGGTATTGCAACCTTATCTTCCACCTTATACTGAAATTAACTTATTCGAAGTAAAAGCGCTGGTGAGTGTGGTAGGATTTGTATTTAATGAAACCAGGGTATTGGGCGTTCAATGGCCTTTCCATACGAGTTTTAATGAGGTAAACCTGCGTTTTTATGTAAAACATTTTGATGGTAATAAATGAAGAAGAGGCACCGCATTTATTTCTGCAATTGTACCAAAGATCATGATCGCCAAAATGGCCAATGCGCTGTACGACGAACACTATAATACCGCGAAGATGTTTCACCGCATTGAAGAAATTATACCAACATGAATAACATAGCAGACCAATTTTGCGGTTTGCTTTTTTTTGTTTACATTTGGTCTGTAATATATATCATACACATGTCTAAAGCATTAA
>JANYFI010000722.1 GCA_025362765.1 Ferruginibacter sp.
TTTATATGCAGAATTATCTAAACGAATTTTGTTACAAGTTTAATAGAAGGTATTTTGGTATCAAATTATTTGACAGATTGATCCTTGCAGCTTTAGAAAAATCTTGTTATGGCCCAATTCCAAAAAGCGAATAGTCATTAACATTTTGCACATTAATACTTAATGGCTTTGCTTTTTTTAACAGTGCCTTATCATACCAAAAATGATAACCACTTTGCTTTTCAATAAGCTTAAATACTTTTTCCAGAGATACATTTTTCTCTGAAAGTGTTATCTGGCCAGAGCTTTTGGCACTGATCTGTAGGCAAATAACGAGCATAAAAAAAGTTAAAAACTTCATAATCAGCAGCGTTTTGGAATGCAGCAATTTCCGCTGGTTGGCTTTACAACAGGAGCGGCCTTTGCCGGGAACAATTAATTGCATAATTTTATACGTGTTTGGGTTTAACAATTACAGTCTTTACCAGACTTATTTTACCAGGATAATCCAAACTTTTAGCCGGAGGTGTTGCAACCACTTCCGGTTTTTGTTTTGGATACCCGTTAAAGATTACTATTTTAAGGTTTTACAATAATGTTCTTCTCTTCCACACTGGTATGCACTCCGCACAGCGACAGCACTTTTATAATGGAAGACAAATTGGTGTTTCTTGGCGCATTACCATGTATTTGTTTTTGTGGTACCCCGCCCTGGTAAAATACATCCACGTTATACCACCGGCTTATTTGGCGCATAATTGCCTCTACACCGTCTTCACTAAAAATAAACAGTCCATCCTTCCATGCTGTTACCGCTTCTACATCTATATTTTTACGAATTTGTGTATTGGTACTATTGTCTGATATCACCGCCTGCTGACCAGGTTCTAAAATCAAATTTTTTTGTTGGGCAGTGGATATTTTTACTTCGCCTTCAATTAAGGTAGTTTTTACGACAGGCTCATCATTGTAAGCATTTACGTTAAAGGTGGTACCTATATCTTCAATAACACCTCCATTCCCCAAGGCAGTATTTACTTGTACCCTGAAAGGTTTTTTAGCATTGTGTACCACTTCAAAATAAGCTTCTCCGGTAATTTCTACCATTCTTTCTTTACCGGTAAAATTTAAGGGATAGCGAATGGAAGAAGCAGCGTTTAACCATACTTTGGTACCATCAATTAACTGCAGTTGCCATTGGCGTCCTTTGGGGGTAGAAATGGTGTTGTACACCACCTCGTTCGTTTTGCCCTGGTAGGTTATTCCGTTGTCTTTTTTAATAATGTTCACATTGGCATCGTTCACCAGTTGTCCGTTGCCAGCACTGTCAGGTACAATTTTTCGCCCGGTAGATAAAGTGAGTACCGCACCGCTGTGTCCGGGCGGTACATCGTTTTTGGTTGGAGTTGTTGCTATTGGAGGTCTTTCATTTTTCTTGTTGGTAATCAGATAAACCGTACCAGCCGTGGCCAGTATAAATATTACAGCGGCAGCCATTTTACCCCACCACATCAACCGTTTAGATTTACTTTCTTCTGCCGGAGCAAGCTGATTTAAAATTCGGGAAAAAACTTTTTCTTTATCAATAACAGGAGCTACATCGCCTTCATGGCCGTTTTGCCATACAGATTCCATTGCATTTTGCAATTCAGTGTAGTCCTTTTATTTTTTTATCCATTCAAACAATTCAAGCAATTCCTTTTTGGTGCAGTTATTAGTTGCATATTGCTGCAATAGAAATTCAATACGTGTAAGAGGAGTTGACATTATTATAGTAAAAGTTAGTTACAGAGATTAGAAATTGGCCTATCTGTATAGATGAAGACGTTTGAACGAGGGCATCGTACTGCCTGGAAAAAAATATTTTTTACTATCGCCGAATTAATATCGCCTGTTTTCGATATTCAACAATTCTTCTAGTTACTTCACTTTTGCATCGTCTTTCATTCTCACCATTATTACATGATTGTTGACTCCAACGATGCAAAAGACTGCCAGTGTTAAAAAGGAATAGCAGCATTGCAAGGCATTTCATCAATAGAAAAACCAACGAACAGCAAGGCCAATTTCCCTACAGTTCGTTGGTCTACAGTTACTAATTGATGATAATCTTCTTAGTTATAACGTGATTATTCACCCGCAACTTTACAAGCACCATTCCATGATGCCCTGTAAGATTGATGGAGGTTGACGACATAAATGTTTTACCACTAAACAATTCTTTTCCGGCAGCATCATACACATCAATCGAAACACCTTTATGATTGCCAAGTTGTAAATTAATTATTCCATTACCTGGGTTTGGGTAAACTTCAATTTTTTC
>JANYFI010000738.1 GCA_025362765.1 Ferruginibacter sp.
GGCTTACTTTAAAATTTAAAAAAATGAAAGGCGTAAGTAATGAAGCCGCAGTTAATAAGCCAGGCATTGGCATAACTGCATTACCAGCGGATATCCGCAACAGCAATATTTTAACAAACGAAAATTTAGGCTTGTTGGCCAGTGTACCTGAATTACCTTTTGTAAATGCGGCTTTTGAAGATGATAGGCTTAAAAATATTATTCAATACTATTCAATAGACCCGGCGGAGATGGAAAAGGAACTGCATTATTATGCGACGGGATTATTGGATGCCGGCAAGATAAACGAAGCCTGGCAGGTGTTATTGGCTTTAAATTAATTAGCGTAAATTTATTGTATGTCTTCATTAGCAAAAGTATTGCCGCATTATACGTACGAAGAGTATCGCCAATGGGAAGGCCGTTGGGAAATAATTGAAGGTATCCCCTATGCAATGAGCCCTGCTCCAGTGCCAAAGTATCAATGGGTTACGGCGAATACTATTGCCGAATTAAGGAATGGCATCAAAAAGTCAGGTTGCAACAATTGTAGGGTCTATGATTTTATCGATATTAAAGTATCAGATGATACGGTGATACAACCTGACAGTGTAATAGTTTGTAAAGAAATAACCAAGCCTTTTCTTGATTTTCCCGCAGCATTAGTTGTTGAAGTGCTATCCCCATCAACAGCCATGAAAGACCGCAACAATAAATTCTACATCTACCAATCACAAAAAATTCTTTACTACATTATCATCGATGCGGATAAAAATGAAATAGAAGTATATCATTTAAAAGAAGATGGAAAGTATCAACTGGAAAAAATTGCCACTACAGATCCTTACACTTTTATATTAGATGAAGGCTGTTCCATTGATGTTGTCCTTAATAATATTTGGTCATAAAAAATGTTGCTACAATAAAATTGAAGCAACATTTTAGTAGATGAAATTATTTTATCGAACCTCCAAAGACTTTTTTCAAAATATCGGTTGTCCTTGCTGCAAAATTGTTCCTAATATCTTTTTCTTCCAATGCTATCTGGTCAAACAAAGCATTGGTTGCTTTCGCGGTTACATAGCCCGCCAGGTCGGGGTTTATTTTTGTAAACGTTAATGGAAAACTGTTGTATTTATTTACGATGTCGCCATAATATTTAGTAGCATCAACCTTATCTAATGATGATTTTATCACTGGTAAAAATGCTGCTATTAATTGGTTAGTAGTTTTTTCCCTAAAGAAATGCGTGGCACTTGTATCGCCATTTTTTACCAACCCTATGGCATCGCTCAGCGTCATGTTTTGGATGGCATTTACAAAAATTGGCTTGGCATAACCAGCGGCATCTTCGGCACCACGGTTTATTTGAAGGATGGCTTTATCAACCATACTGTTTAACCCCAGGGAACGTAAGGTGTTTTCTATTTTTATTGCATCTGGCGGCAACAAAACTTTATAGGCGGCATCTTTAAAAAAGCCATCTGGCTTATTCAATTGCAGCACTGCCTTTACCAATCCCTGGCTTAATGCTTCTTTAATGCCTTGCCCCGCTTCTGCCTGCGTAACTGGGCCCAGCCCTGCGGTTTGAGTTACTTGTTGAATTACATCGCAGCCTGCAAATAGTGTGGCAAACAAGGGAATAAATAATAACTTTTTCATTGTTTACGTTTTTGTAAAAGCAAAGATAGGCAAGTATGCTGCACATAATTACCAACCTATGCTAACGTACCAATCAGTTGCATGCGGTATCTTCGCAAAAATATTACAAAGTTACCAGCGGCTTAAAACCTGCAACAATTATTTATTACATGAGCACACAACATTTATCAGAGCAGGAAATTATTAGAAGAGAAAAGCTGAACACTTTAAAAAGTATGGGCATAGATGCCTACCCTGCGGCGTTGTACCCTGTTAACGCTAACTCAGTATTTATTAAAGAAAATTTTAAGGGAGAAGAAAATAAAGAGCAGTTTGCCGATGTATGTATTGCAGGAAGGATAATGAGCGTACGGGATATGGGCAAGGCAAACTTTGCAGTGATACAGGATGGCGTAGGCAAAATTCAATTTTATATTAAGCA
>JANYFI010000774.1 GCA_025362765.1 Ferruginibacter sp.
ATCTGCAGGAAGGTAAAAAAGGTTTAAATGCCGTTAACGTTAAATTGATCTAATAGAACATATTGATCTTTGTTAATAAAGGTATCGGGCTGCTAATTTTAGCAGCCCTTTTTTTGCTCATAAAATAACGAAGCCAGTCAGCCAATTCGCTGTATCTTAATGCCTTTACAAGCTTGAATTAAAAGATCATTGCTTTTTGAAATTTGCCATTATAAAATATACTACCAAGCCGCTGCCGCCGACCAGTGGATAGGCCGCCCCAATTCGCTCCATATCATTCCCTCCACCAGCGAAAGCAAGGCGCCGGCAATCCAGGCGTATAAAAACATACCACCCATCAGCCCCAATCACAATGGGCAAGGTTACAAACGGGCCAATACCCACCATGTCAATCATGTTTAATACGGTGGAATGAAAAGTCCCAGCCTGCGCTGAAGTGTAGGGACTGCTACCATTTAATTATTTAAGAATGGAAATTTCCATTTTGCAGCGATAAAATAATTTATATATATTAGGCCAATAAGCCAAGGGAAGATTTGATAAAACATTTTACTATAAAAACTGAGGTTCCGTAAAACAAAACGGCTTCCTGTTGGAAGCCGCTTTGTTTCTGAATCATTAATAATCGAAAAAACAAATATTCCATATCGTAAAAAACGTTTACCAGTTGTTGGTGAATGCCTTATTAAAGTCTTGAAAATTCTGCGTTTTATATGCACTTTCGCCGAAAAAATTTAAAGGCGTTTCTATTTCACG
Source organism: Ferruginibacter sp. (assembly GCA_025362765.1). Lineage (GTDB taxonomy): Bacteria > Bacteroidota > Bacteroidia > Chitinophagales > Chitinophagaceae > Ferruginibacter. The sequence goes on from JANYFI010000774.1 coordinate 757, forward strand.
CACTTTTAAATAGCCTGGAAGTGCCGCTGGCTGTGCATTTATGTCCGTAACGAAAACAGTAGTAGGAAAACTCAATTGCCCGTAACATAGATAAACGGCCAGTTCATTTACTTTATTGGCCTCGTCATAGCCGTATTTTTTTCCGTTCCATTCCAAAGAATCTTTTTGCTCTGCATTTAATTTTACAGCATAATAATGTTCATTGATATACGATACAACTTTTGCATTACCATACGTTTGCCGGTCCATTACTTTGCACCATCCACACCAGCTGGTGTACACATCTACCAAAATAGGTTTAGGATTTTTTCGGTATGCTTCATTCAGCTGGGCAACTGTAAGCCACTGAATTTTTTCTTTTGTTTTGGGAACAAACGAAACCGTTACAAAGTACAAAACCACGATAATTAAAAAACCGGTAACCTTTTGCATACAACAATTGTTTAGTAGCTTACACCATTAGATAACGACGAAAGATGCATAAAATTGTAGTAGCAATAACAGGTGCCAGCGGGTCTGTTTATTCAAAAGTATTGTTAGATAAATTATTAACTATTAAAGAGCAATGGACCGCATTGTCGGTAGTATTAACAGAAAATGCTAAAACTGTTTGGCAAACAGAATTAGACAACGACGGCTATAAAGATTACCCTGTAAAAATGTACGGTTCACAGGATTTTATGGCACCGTTCGCTTCGGGTTCAGGTCAATACGATACGATGATTATCATTCCCTGCAGTATGGGTACCTTGGGCCGTATTGCTACCGGTGTCAGCAACGACCTTATTTCAAGGGCTGCTGATGTTGTACTAAAAGAAAGAAGAAAATTAATTTGCGTGGTGAGAGATACCCCCTACAACCTGGTTCATATACGCAATATGGAAACTGTTACCATGGCAGGCGGAATTATTTGCCCAGCCACCCCTTCCTTTTACAGTAAACCCACCACAATTGAAGCAGTAGCTGCCACCGTAGTTGACAGGGTACTGGATCTTGCCGGACTAAGCGTCAATACATATCGTTGGGGTAATCACAAATAAAATAACCGGATAACGATATAATGATATCAAATTAAAAAAGCAGCCATTATAGTGACTGCTTTTTAATATTATCGTTGGTGTTTTTACCTCAGATCGATCACTTCGGCGCCGGGAAATTTCTTCGGTTCAAATATAAATTGTGTATCGGCTACCGGTGTACTGGTATTTACTCCTGTTACAGAATAAGTATATTTATTGCCGGTTTTTTCAAAAACTTTCGTGCTGCTGATAATCTGAGATGCTTTATCTACATATACCAATACTTTGAAAAAAGGTTTGCTTTTATCAATAGGTGTCAATTCTATTTCCTGCGTTTTTTTACCTGCCACAACCTTGTCACCATTTAACTTATACAAAAAATCCTTGTCATAAAAATTGGTAAATATTTTTTGTGGAGTAAGGCTGTTGGCCGCCGGATCAATTTTAGTAATGGTTACTTCATTGGAACTTTTATCATAAGTAGAAATATTACTGCCATCGCAAAAAATTTCCTGACCGGTGATGGTTACCCTGTATTTATTTCCTTTCATGTAAACAATACCAGTTTTTGTACCCAAACTTTTACCGGTAGCATTCTCAATATTTAAAGCAAATTTTGCCTGTACACCTTTAAAAGTTTTAAATTTTGCACTAACGGCATCAAGGATTTTCTTTGCGTCAGGATCGTTGTTCCCCATCCCTTTGGGCTGAGCGCTAATCGTTATAATTCCTGCCAGTAAAAGAGTGAAAAAGGTAATCAGTTTTT
>JANYFI010000794.1 GCA_025362765.1 Ferruginibacter sp.
CAGAAGAAAGGAGCAACAAAACTAAGTGTGAAGTCGAAAAGGAAAAAAGCAGGATGGAGCAATGAGTACTTAACAACTATTCTTACTAATGCTCATTAATTTTTAATGCGTCTGCCCTGCGGTTTATATGGTTGATTGAGAAAAATCTTCTAATTTTACCTATCATTTGTATGTTATTATTACAAAATATTCTTAATTTATAATTTTACACCCCAAAAAATTCTCCGCTTATTGAGAATATGTCTACCTAAACAAGACAATAATTACGAATGAAAAAAGCAACTATTAAACTAACTGCCTTGGTTTTGTTACTGGGAGGTACTAATAGCATATTAAATGCCCAAACTGACCCTACAAAAATAAACGTAGTAACTTCCGCCGTACCTTTTTTACGCATTTCTCCAGATGCCCGTGCCGGTGGAATGGGTGATGTTGGTGTGGCTACTTCCCCCGATGCCAACGCGGCTTTTTGGAATTTAGCTAAAACGCCCTTTAATACCAATAAGGGTGGGATGTCCTTAACGTATACTCCCTGGTTAAAAGGACTCGATATTAATGACGTATATCTGGCGTCTTTAGCAGGGTATTATAAACTGGATGAATTTCAGGCCATTTCCGGCTCTTTACGTTACTTTAGTTTGGGTGATATACAGTTTACCGATTTCAACGGCAACCCGCTTGGTCAATATCGTCCGCGGGAATTTGCGCTGGATTTGGGATATTCCCGCAAACTATCAGATAAACTGGGGTTGGGTTTTGCCATGCGGTATATCAATTCAAGCCTTGCAAGCGGCGATCCCAATAATAGCGGGACCATTTATAAACCCGGTACTTCGATAGCCGCGGATATCAGCCTGTTTCATAATGGCACTAAAGAAGATGGATCAGGGTTTAATTATGGTGTTTCGCTAAGTAACCTTGGCACTAAAATTAGTTATACCAATGATGCTACCCAAAAAGATTATATTCCTGCGAACCTCGGCCTGGGAGTTGCTTACACCAAAGTGTTTGACCAGGACAGTAAAATGACTTTTGCCCTTGATTTGCACAAATTATTAGTGCCTACACCTCCGGATTTAGGTGACAGCACCGGTCTGCAAAAATACCGCAATCAGGGGGTCGTTGGCAGCTGGTTTAGCTCGTTGGGAGATGCGCCGGGCGGCGTTTCTGAAGAACTGAAAGAAGTACAAATTTCTACAGGTGCAGAGTTTTGGTATCAAAATCAATTTGCGTTGAGGGCCGGGTATTTTTATGAGAATCCACTTAAAGGCAACAGGCAATATTTTACTCTTGGTGCTGGTTTAAAGTACCAGACTTTTGGATTGAACTTTTCTTACCTTTTGCCATCGGGCAATGGTGTTAACAGAAACCCTTTATCTAATACATTGCGTTTTAGCCTTATTTTTGATTTCGGAGAGCCCGGCGCAAAGAAATAAACAAACTCATTTCTTATATAAGCGTTCTGCCGGAAGACAGAACGCTTATTGTTTTAACGGAATAGTACATTTGCGCAGTTTAACTTACAAATACATGCAGCAATGAATTTTAGAATTGGGTTTGGTATTGATTTTCATCAATTGATAACTGACCGGGAGTTTTGGCTGGGCGGAGTTAAAATAGCCCATCACAAAGGTGCTCTTGGCCACAGTGATGCGGATGTGTTACTGCATGCTATTTGTGATGCCATGCTGGGTGCCGCCTGCCTGGGAGATATTGGTGTGCACTTTCCTGACACTGACAATTCTTTTAAAAATATTGATAGTAAAATTTTACTGAAAAAAAGTTTTGAGTTGATTCAAAAGGCAGGATATAGTATTGTAAACATCGACAGCAGTCTTTGCCTGGAAGCACCCAAGATTAAAAACTATATTCCTCAAATGCAGGAATCCATTGCAAACATACTTTTTTTACAAATTACAGATGTATCTATAAAAGCCACCACAACAGAAAGAATGGGTTTTGTGGGCCGGGAAGAAGGATTGGTGGCCTACGCCACCATCTTATTGCAAAAAGAAAAATAGTCAATCGAAGCGAATTTATATACAGGTGTAAAAAACCGGCTCTCATCATTACCTTTGCGGTCATGCAAAATATACCAATCAATATTATCAACCAATCCAGCAACGAATTACCGGCTTATGCTACAGCTGGGTCTGTAGGTATGGATTTGCGGGCCAATCTTTCCCAACCAGTCGTACTTCAATCACTTGAAAGGGCTTTAATTGCAACGGGCCTTTTTATTGAATTGCCGGAAGGATTTGAGGCGCAGGTTAGGCCAAGAAGTGGGCTCGCTGTTAAACAGGGCATTACCTGTTTAAATACGCCCGGAACAATAGACAGCGACTATCGCGGAGAAATAAAAGTAATCTTAATCAACCTCAGCAAAGAGCCCCAAACTATTAAACATGGCGATCGTATTGCGCAAATGGTGGTTGCTTCAGTTACAAAAGCCAGTCTTGTATTGGTGCAGGAATTAAGTACCACACTAAGAGGAGCAGGAGGATTTGGCCACACGGGCAAACAATAAAATAAAACAAATGAGCAACAAAATAAATAACCTTGTCCGGTGGCAAACAGTATTTTTCGCATTATTTTTTATAACAATGACAAGTAGTTGCAGAACAGCGAAAAAAATACAAACAGCGGTGGCAAAAAAAGATACTGTTTCAGTGACCATAACCAATTTTTCCCGGGAAGATTCACTGAAAGTAATTACGCATGCAATGGCAGAAGTTCGTCACAACGAAATGGATTTTAAAACATTCTCCGCAAAAGTAAAAGTAGACTATCAGAATAATAAAGGCAATCAACCCAACATTACGGCTTATATAAGAATTTTAAAAGATAGCCTTATTTGGGTTTCGGGCTATGCTACGGTTTTTAATATAGAAGCATTTAGGGTACTCATCAATAAGGATAGTGTTTTTTTGATAGATAAAATAAATAAGCAGGTGCAATACCGGTCCATCGATTATCTGCAGGAGGTTACCGCTATTCCGTTCGATTATAAAACGCTTCAGGATTTACTGGTAGGTAACCCTGTTTTTTTTGCAGACAGTGTAATATCATACAAAGAAACTGAATCAAAAATATTGCTCGCTACGCTGGGCCAGTATTTTAAAAACCTGCTCACTATCGAAAAGTCAACCCGTTATCTTACCCATAGCAAACTCGATGATGTGAACATTAACCGCAACAGAACTGCGGACATTACCTACAGTAATTTTGAAACTAATAATGGTATCACATTTTCCACTTACAGGGAAATTACCGTTTCAGAAAAAAATAAACTGGACATTCAGTTAAACTATAAACAGTGGGAGTTTAACAAAGATTTGTCTATTATTTTTAATATACCCAAAAATTATAAACGCAACTAGGCGTTATTTGCATTAACGCAAAAGTTAGCCTTGTTAACATTGCATTTGCTGTATTGTAATTTTGTTTATCCAAGTAAACTTAGCTCATGATCAGATTTGTTGTTGTCCTTCTTTCCATTTTTATTTTTACTACGGATTTGCATGCGCAGGCACCCGCCTCCAAAGAGCAGCAGGAACTCGAAAAGGAGCGCCAGCAGTTGAGAAGAGAATTGGAGGAAACCCAGGACCAGCTAAATAAAAATAAAAAAACAACCAAAGAAATCATTAGTCAGAAAGCACTGATCGAAAGAAAATTAAGTCTGCAGGAAAAGGTAATTGACAATATCAGCCAGGATATTAATTTCCTGGACAACACCATTTATAAATCGCAACGGGACATTAATAAAATGCAATTGTTGCTGGATACATTAAAACAAGACTATGCAAAAAGTATGGTGTACTCTTATAAAAACAGGAATAATTCTGATTTTTTAAACTTTATATTTTCAGCCTCCAGTTTTAATGATGCCATTAAACGAATAACTTATTTAAAGAGTTACAGGAATTACCGCGAAATGCAGGGACAGAATATTTTGCGTACACAGGAGTTGTTGCGCAACCGCATTAATGATTTAAGTGGCACCAAGAAAAAGAAAAGTACGGTATTGCAGGTGCAGGCAAAGGAAGCGGACGTACTGCAATCGCAGCAGGAAGAAAAAAATCAGATTGTAAAGCAACTGAAGGCTCAGGGTAAAGAATTAAATAGCCAGGTAGCGGCTAAGAAAAAGCAAATGGCCAAGGTAAGCAATGCCATTACAGCAGCCATTAGAAGGGCAATTGAGGAAGCAAGGAAAGAAGCACTAGTTAAAGCGAATGGGGAAAGGAAATTACGGGACGCTGAATTGAAATCATCTAAAACAAGTTCAGAAACCAATAGCGGGAGTGTAAAAGGGGGAGGTAAAGCACCAAGAAAGGCTACATTACCACCTGTAGTGCCGACTAGTGATTTATTGCCGACTACTGAAGCAAAAGCTCTAAATGAAAATTTTATCAAGGATAAGGGTTTGTTGCCATGGCCAGTTGATAAAGGCTATACACTATTGCATTTTGGCCCCAATAAAATTGATGATGGCATAATCATAGTAAACGATGGTCTTTCAATAGGATGTGATATTGGAACTCCGGTCAAAATAATTTTCGGTGGAGAAGTAACGCTGGTGAATAATTATGACGACCTGGTTTTAGTAGTTGTAAAGCATGGACGTTATTTTACTGCCTATAGCAACATTACTGGTGTGAATTTAAGTAAGGGCGAAATGGTTCATACCGGCCAGGTGATAGGAAAAGCGGCTGCTAACCTGGATGGAGTAGGAGAAGTAAAGTTAAACATCACACTTGAAAAAACGGATATTAATCCAGAGCAGTGGTTAAGACGCAGGTGATAAAACAATCAATTTTTCATATAGTTTCTCGTACTGCGGAACAATATTATCAATATCAAATTTTTTCGCCTGAATCAGTGCATTTGCCTTAAACCGGTCATGCGTTGTTTTATCCTGTAAAATAAGGATAGCGTTTTTGCTCATTTCTGCCACGTCACCTACATTACTCATATAGCCACAATTACCATCAATAATAATTTCCGGCAATCCGCCTGCGTTGGTTGAAATAACCGGCACTTCGGCTGCCATCGCTTCCAGTGCCGCCAATCCAAAACTTTCATATTCGCTGGTTAATAAAAATAAATCAGCGATGGGCAAAATGTCTTCCATTTGCTCTTGCTTACCTAAAAATTTAATGGCATCACAGGCATTGCTGTTT
>JANYFI010000841.1 GCA_025362765.1 Ferruginibacter sp.
AAAGTACAGGAAATTATGTTGCTCGACAATGTATTGAAAGAACTGGAACACCGCAAACCGGAAGATCATTATCGTGATCCGTTGAAATATTTTGTTACCATTTTTGGCGTACCTGGCGCAGGCAATACCTGGGGCTGTCGCCTGGAAGGTCATCATGTTTCTTTCCATTTTTCTGCCAGTAATAATCGGCTCGTCGCTGCCACGCCTGCTTTTCTTGGCGATAATCCCGCCATCGTGTTGTCCGGCGATCAAAAAGGAAAAGAGGTGTTGAAAGAGGAGACTGATAAAGGATTCGCATTGGTACAAAACCTGTCGCCGGAAGAATTGAAAAAAGCGCTGATAGATTCCGTTGCTCCGGCCGATGTTGTTACTGCCAACAACCGCCAGGCAATGATCAACAACCCGGCAGGGATACGCTATTCGGAATTGTCTCCCGCCAGCAAACAACGCATGTTGCAGTTATTGAATTTGTATGTACACAGGTACACTACTTTATTTGCAGAAACAATGCTAAAGGAAATACAAACAGCCGGCCTGGACAATCTTTGGTTTACCTGGATTGGTTATACAGACCACGGTTTTGGCAAGCCTTGCTATTACCGCATACAGGGGCCAACCATCATCATTGAATATGACAATACACAGAACAATGCCAATCATATTCACACCGTAGTGAGAGACCTTAAAACTGATTTTGGGGGAGATCCTTTACTGGAACATTACAGGCAAAGTCACTAACGGACCGCCTTTGCGCAATATTTTATTTGACTAATTATTTTTATGACAGAAAAAATAAATCAGCTGTTTCCGGCGGCGTATAATAAAATTATGGAAGCTACTGCTGCTTCCGGATTTACGATGGCATCAGACATACTAACCTGCTCTTTGTTGCGCACGCTGGCCGCCACAAAACCCGGAGGCAAACTGCTGGAACTTGGCACTGGCACCGGCCTATCTGCGTCCTGGATTTTGGACGGAATGGATGCGGCATCCTCTTTAGTTTCTGTAGACAGTGATCCTGCATTTATCAATATTGCATATCAATATTTAAAGGAAGATCAGCGCCTGCAACTGGTTACGGTAGATGGTGGGGAATGGGTAGCAACTAACCGTGAACAAAAATTTGATTACATTTTTGCAGACACCTGGCATGGAAAATATCTCTTGTTAGCGGAAGTATTGGCGATGCTAAAGCCCGGTGCTTTATATATTATTGACGACATGTTGCCGCAACCCAACTGGCCAGAAGGACATGCGGAAAAGGCGGATAAACTTATTCAGCAATTGGCGGAAAGAAAAGACCTTGTACTAACCAAACAGGTTTGGGCAACGGGTATTATTATTGCGGTTAAAAAATAAATCAAGGTGTGAATTGGCAATACTGAGTGGTCAATATTTCACCTTTGATGGTAATTATCTATTGGCACTGCCAGTTTTCGGGTGAGCGACGAATCGCCGGAGCATGGAAATAATAGTCTGCAAACATTGGGCGGTAAAAGTACCGTGCAAATAATTTTAACAGTGAAAAATCCCGATGCTTTTTTCGCCAAAGCAATTAATACCGAATCAGTACAAATTGCTGCGTGGCTGAATAGCCCGGCTGGCGTACGGCAAGGTTGCTGATCCATTTGGCCATCACCGGGAATAGGGCGCCCGGTGCGATATACTTCTCTATTTAAACTTTTAGTTAAATGAAACCATTGTTCTATAAAATTTTTGTAATTATTTTTTTCAGTTCGATAAATACCTGCACTGCGCAGCATATTATTGCGCAGGGGCAACAACCACAATTAAGTGTTGACAATGCAGGCGTGATAAGAATGGTCTATGGAGAGGATGATAAAATATATTACGCAAGTTCTTCAGATAACGGGCAAACTTTTGGAAATTCACAATTGGTCGCTACTATAAAAGATATGCATCTTGGCATGTCAAGAGGTCCGCAGCTGGCAAGCTCAGCAAATTATTCTATGGTAACGGCCATCGATAAAAAGGGCACCGTTCATTCCTTCCGTTTATCACACGCCACCGGGCGATGGTCGGTTTGCGCTGATGCAAACGATGTAGCCGGAAGTGCCCCGGAAGGGTTGATGAGCATTGCGGCGGATAAGCATGATCATTTTTATTTAGTTTGGCTGGATATAAGAAATGACAAAAGAAATAAAATTTGCTTTGCCAAAACTACCAGCCACACAAAAAGCTGGGGAAAGAATACTGTGGCTTATATCTCTCCGGACAAAACGGTATGTGAATGTTGTAAACCGGGCATTGCGGTGAATGGAACAGGCGTGTATATTCAATTTAGAAACTGGCTCAATGGTTCAAGAGATCTTTACCTGTTATCGTCTTCTGACGAGGGAAGTACATTTACTATGCCCGTCAAGCTTGGCACAGGTACCTGGAGATTAAACGGCTGCCCGATGGATGGCGGTGGTTTGGTAGTTAATGAAAAAATGGAAGTAACTTCTGTTTGGCGCAGGCAAGACAAAATATATCTTTCAACGCCAAACCAGCCCGAAATTGAATTTGCCACCGGCCGCAACTGCAGCATTGCAAATCCGCAACAGCCTTTAATTGTATGGCAGGAAGGAGAAAAATTAAAGATCGCAGATGGCATTAATGGGAATAAAAGAGATGTTGGAAACGGAGCTTTTATCAAAGCCGTAAGAACAAAAGATAATAAAATACTTTGCGTATGGGAAACAGGTGGAAAAATTGCCTTCACCAAAATGTAAACAGTGCCTTCAAAGAAAGCTATATTGGCTCAGGATGCTAGGATTTTATCAATAGTTTTTCGCTATCCTTAACTACTTTATTTCTACCGTACCGATGCCTGATAATTTCCTGCAACAATAATAATTCAATAGTTGCTGCGTTTTTCTATTGTGCCGGCTGATATAGCGTAGCTTAATTTCTACCTGCGCCTCTGCATATTGTTACAATATATCAGCGGTTCATCTATTTTTTACGCAAATAAATTGTTTTTACTTTATCCTGTTAAAATCCAACAATATCATGAAACAAAACTATCGTATCAGTGTAAACCTGAATGATCAGGAAAATCTTAAAAATTTAGTTGAAAATCTCGCTTCCTGTTATACAGACAGGGGTTACTCCAAAGTAGCCTTACCCGGCACCTGGAAGGCACTCGAAATTTCAAGTACACAGGCTTTTGTAATGGGATCATTTAAGGTGCACAGCCAGGTAGAGAATACTGAAATTAAAATAAATATGCCGTTTTTGAGCAGCTTTCTTTTTACCTGCATCAAAGAAAAATGCGGCCTTTTTAATCTTGAATGGAGTGTTTCCCTTTCTTAAACTGGCATAGTGGTTACTGTTAGTTTCGTACCACTTGTATTACTCCGTTTTTATTACCTGTTAAAAATAGGTGTACGTTTTTATCGAGATGCTGCCGTCATTTCCCGTAGCCTTTTCGGTACTGATTCTGTCATTGCCGTCAAAGGTGTAGATATAATCGATGCTGCCAACAGGGTAGCCGTTGCTGCTCTGCGTTTGTTTTTTTAGCAGGTGGAGTTTTTTGCCTGCATTGGGATTTACCAAACCGAAAACGGTAGGTGATACATAACTAAGGTTAGTATCATATTCAAAATCATTCCTATTATTGTCCGTGTCTGTAGTGGATATTAAATCTCCGTCGCTGTTGTAGCTACTGGTGGTAGTATTATATAATTCAGCGCCCGCTGCCGTAGAGTAATCATATTCTTTTAAGGTAATAAGCTGGTTAGCCGAATTATAAATATATTTTTCTGTAGTGCTGTCCTGCGAGTCATCATATTGCAAAGTACTATCTAAAAATCCATTACCATTGATATAGGAATCTTCATGTAATGTCAATGCATTCGAGCCAAAAATGTCCATTGAAATTTTTCCTGCAGAAGGGTAAGTAAATATAAACTTGTCTCCTGGGGAAGTGGTAGAAATTAAGCTTGTGACTCTATTGTTTCCATCGTATGCCAGGTTAAAAGTAATAACTACGGGGGCCATCCCGACTGACCTATAATCTTCCGTATAACTTTTTACTTTATTAGCCAGATTGGGTTGGGTAGTTGAACTGCTGTCTTTTTTACAGGCATTCAACAAAATAATCGTCACAAAAAATAAGCTGAAGGGCAGGATTTTTTTCATACTTGATTGTTTTAATAACAATAGGGTTAGTTAAGATTGTTAAAATAATGGACAATAACCGGACAGCCGGAAATCAAATATATACTAATTTTTTGAAGCAGGTTAACATGGCTGATAAAATAAACAGCAGCAGTCACCCAAGTGAACAGGATACGATGGCTTCTTTGAAAGACAATCGTTTAAGATGATGTAATCTATGAATATTTTTATGGGAGATGATCCATAAAAATGTGGATTTGAAACATAAAAATGGTGCCATTTACTATTTGGGTTTTCAAAATATACCCTCAGGTATTTTAACTGGAGAAGAGATAAAAAAGAAGCTTGGGAAATAGCAGTCTATTTTCCTATGCGCCGCCAACGTATGCGGAATAACGTGAGTCAAAAAAGCCGTCGAAACAGAAAGGGGAACGGTTGAAGCGAATGATAAAAATAACGTGGCCTGCTATTGTTTGTAAAAAAAAATGTACTACATTTCGTTCCTGCAAAAATGCATTTTTGTACGGCCTGTTTAATTTTATAAGCATACATGAAAAAAAAGCTGCAACAATTAAGAACCGTTAATATAACGCGTTATGTTACGCCACTTCGGGAAGGAGGATCGCTGCCTGCTATTGTTGAAGCTGCGGATGATTTTCTATATGTATTGAAATTCAGGGGGGCCGGTCAGGGCGTGAAAGCATTGATAGCAGAATTGATTGGAGGTGAAATTGCCAGGGCACTGGGCCTGCGGGTGCCGGAAATTATTTTTGCCACCATTGATGAAGCTTTTGGCCGAACAGAACCAGACGAAGAAATACAGGATTTATTAAAGGCGAGTACGGGCCTTAACCTGGGTCTGCATTACCTGTCCGGGTCCGTAACTTTTGATCCTGCGGTGATAACGGTGGATGCATTGCTGGCGTCGCAAATTGTGTGGCTTGATTGCTTACTCACAAATATGGATCGTACGGTACGCAACACCAATATGCTGTGGTGGCACAAAGAATTATGGCTGATTGATCATGGCGCCTGTTTGTATTTTCACCATAACTGGAACAATTGGCAGGAGCAGGCCATGCGACCGTTTGTCTTGATAAAAGATCATGTGCTACTATCAAAAGCAACTATGCTCAATGAGGTGGATACAGCTTTCCGGCCAATACTTACGCGGGCGTTGATACAACAAATAGTAGCATTGATTCCGGCAGAATGGCTTGAAAGCGATTTGTTTTTTACATCTGCGGAGCAACACCGCCAGGCATATATTCAGTTTTTGGAAACCCGTTTAGCTCATTCAGACATTTTTGTAAAAGAAGCACAACATGCAGCAAAATCAGTTATTTGAGTACGCGGTGATCCGTATTGTGCCAAGGGTAGAGCGGGAAGAATTCTTGAATGTGGGGGTAATATTGTATTGTGCCAAACAGCGCTTTTTACAAACCCTCAGTGGTTTAAACGAAAAGCGCTTGTCTGCCTTTTGCATTGACGAAGCCATACCTGAATTACAGCAGCACCTTACTGCCATGCAACGCATTTGCGCAGGTGATAAATCTGCCGGACCAATAGCTTTGCTTGACAGTGCAGCACGTTTCAGGTGGCTTACCGCGACAAGGAGTACCGTTGTACAAACCTCCAAAGTACATCCCGGTCTTTGCAAGGATCCTCAACTGGCCTTGGAAAAACTGTACGCTGAACTTGTATTACTGCCGTAAAATTTGTTTGTTTAACATCATAAGGTAGCAGTGTATATTTATCTATTAAAAATTAATTAAGCA
>JANYFI010000845.1 GCA_025362765.1 Ferruginibacter sp.
CAATGCCATCGGCCCGCTTGCCGTGGTGATTTATTTTTTCTTCATTCTGTTCAATGTCACCCGCAATAATTTTTACTTCATCATAATTGCCATGGTCGATGGCTTCTCTCATTTCTGTAATTAGTTCTTTATTGACTTCGCTAAAATTATTGATGAAATTTAACGGGTTTTGTATTTCATGCGCAATGCCTGCGGTGAGTTCTCCAAGGCTTGCCATCTTTTCAGATTGTATTAACTGAGCCTGTGTTGTCTTCAATTCATTATATGCTTTTTCAACGCTAATACCGGGATAGCCATCTTGTTGCTGATCCATCAATTGCCAGTTGATAGGAGGTTTTTGTAAATCATTTGTTTGTGCAAAAGCAGTGGTGGTTATAAATAAAAAAACTGCAAAAAGTACTTTTTTCATAAACGATATTTTTTTGCTTGAAAACTTCTGTTCTTTAAAACCTCTATATATACATCATTTGAAAACTTTAACAGTAAGATTCATATCTATCAAACATGCAATCAATCTTTTTTATAAAGCGATAAATAAACCTGAGATTCAATTCAGGAGGCATTTTCCACACTAAATGATTTTTTTGTTACACAGAATAACATGTATAAAACTAAAAACAGGTTTATTGTTTGTGGCACTTTTCTATACCAGCGGTCAATAAATAATAACTTGTCTACTAAAGTGTCTGAATAAGAAATTGCCAATTGTCCATGAATAGGCCATGCCATTTTTGTTGTTATAATCTCAGAAGCCCATATCAATATGATGGAAAGCCAAACTGTTATTTTCGGGACAGCGGGCGGTCGCAACCAGATGAGGGGAATGCATATCAGCGTCCATAAAATAGAAGGAGCCGCAATTGGCAAAGCCAATCTGTTGGCCATGTTTTTATACTCGATCCATTTATCACTTTTACCTGCGATATAATACAAAGGATAAGCCTGAAATCCATCGAGCATGGCAGCGCCATAGATATAAAATACGATCAGGACAAAGAGACAAAACCAAATTGCTTTAAAGTTGTTCATAATAATTTTTTTATTTTATTGATATACTTAAATGTTTGGTTTACTTTCTTTACCAGCTGTTCAAGCATCTTCATTGGCTACAGGTTTCTGTAATATCATTATTTACAAATATTTTTTTATGAAGTATTTGATGTCATTATTCATTTGTTCCCATTCTTCAGCATCTGGTGACAAACCAGCCATAGTATGCAACTGCCCCGGGAAACACCTGTAGGAAACAGGCACGCCAGCTTCTTTGAGCTTATTTGCATACGCTTCGCCTTCATCATGTAAAATGTCAAACTCTGCAGTGAATATTATGGTTGGAGGAAGGCCAGCAAAACTCTTTGCATGGATCGGGAACAATCGGTAATCAGATGTGTCGGGTGATTTTGTGCCTGTGTAATTTTCGAGCGCCCAAATCGCGTTGGCTTCGGTCAATAAATGTCCTTTTGCATTTTTTTGGAAGGAAGGATAAGTGGAATTTATAGGGTTATCGACTGCAGGACAGAAGAGAGATACGAACTTGATTTTTTTCTCAATGCCTTCTTCTTTCGCCATCAATGCTATGGCCGCTGCTATATTAGCCCCCGAACTGCCGCCTGATATAATTATTTTAGACGTGTCCCCGCCAAATGAATTTGCATTTTCTGAAAGCCATTTAAATGCGGCGTAGCTTGCCGTTACGGGAACAGGGAACCGGTGCTCCGGAGCTACAGGATAGTCTATGTCAAAAACAATCGCATTGAATACGTTTGCCATATCATACCCAATGCTGTACATCCATGGCTGATATGGTGCAACAAATGCGCCGCCATGATAGTTAATAATTACCGGCAAAAATTTTTGATTATTGTTTTGAGGCCTGTAAATAACAACTGGTATGCTGTCAACTGTTATTTTAATTCGCTGCATTTTACTTTCAGGTACAGGATGTAAATTAGGTGGCACGTTTCTTCTCATTACCTCAATTGGCATAGCGCGTAATTGCTCCAATGTAAAATCAGGCATTTTTAACAAGAATGCCACACGAGGATCGACAGTTCCTGAATTGCACGATGCAAATTGAGCATCAGCATTTTTAGGATAGGAAAATATTAAAACAGACCAAATCAAAAAAGGTAGAATGTTCGATTTCATAATTGATTATTTTTTTATTATTTCACTATCGGTTGTTAAGAATAGAAATAAGATCTCAAAATTTTTTCATCTCCACATCTGTTAAAAAATTCAACACCTGCGGAAAATAATCATCCGGCGAATCTAACATCAACATGTGGCAGCCATTTGGGCAAACAAATACTCTTGAATGAATCAGTTTCTTGTGCATGTTTTGTAAATCTGATTCGCTCACAGTGAAATCATACTTGCCGGCAATAAGTAAAATCGGTGTTTTGATTTCTGTAAGATTTACATTGAATTCAGCGCTCCGGTAGAAAGATGATTTTATTTCTTCCCCTGCTTCATTGTTCGAGTGTGTATTGATATCAATAGCCAACTCCTTGGGGAATTCTTTTATCCTACCGACAAAACTGTCCTGGTAATATTGGTATCCAAGCCTGTTATATTCAGCGGTGTCATAAGCTGATTTACTGTCAACCTGTTCATTATTTTTTTTCCTGCGCTATCCAAACGGATCATACTGTCAATTAGCTCACCCACAAATTCACGCCTTGCCGAGTATGCAATTGTATCTGTAGTTCCACCAGAAAAAATACATCCTTTTGAATATTGCGGGTACTTGTGGGTGTATGCCAAACCTAATGTAGCACCATACGATATGCCGAAGACATAAAACTTTGCCAAGCCCAGCCCTTTCCTCACTTCCTCTACTTCTTCCACACGCATCGGCATTTTCCAAAGCGTATCTCCATGAATTATTTTTGGCTGGTCAGAAAAATAGTCGCCCAACTGGTCGTACAGGTACACTTCAATTCCATGCTGTGCCAGATAATCTGCAAGCCCTTCTAAATACATATGGGTATTGCATGGGCCACCTTGCTACAACAAAAATTTAATTTTTCCACTGCAACTTTTCTTGTCCATACTTTATATTTTCCAAATACAGTTATCATTTTTACACCGGGCAGCTTCATCTCTGCATTATACATGCTGTCTTTTTGTTGTGCAAATGATAAAAGTGTAAATGAAGCAAAAAGGAAAGTCAGGATTATTTTTTCATAAATTAGTTTTTAGTGATGCCAATTTAGTATGATTGATAACGTACATATTTAGGCTAAAATATACTACTTGCTGAAAAAAACATATTTTTACCCCCTCATTCACAATCTATTAATTAAAAAACGTGGGTGCTGGCAAAAATTTTATATTCTAAGTTCGTCCTTCGCCTCGGCTCGTAGAACACGAATGCAATTATCTCGTTTCGTGTTCTAC
>JANYFI010000849.1 GCA_025362765.1 Ferruginibacter sp.
GTAACTTCTCCAGATTCAGCAATTTTACCCTGCCTGAGAATTAAGCATGTATTACAAAGCTGCTTAACTGCTGCCATGTTATGGCTGACAAATAAAACGGTCCTCCCATCCATTCCACTTACATCTTTCATTTTCCCCAAAGCCTTCTTTTGGAACTCCGCATCACCTACAGCCAGCACTTCATCTACAATCAATATTTCTGGTTCCAGGTGAGCCGCTACTCCGAAAGCTAACCTTACATGCATACCTGAAGAATATCTTTTTACCGGCGTATCAATGTATCTTTCAACACCGGAAAAATCTACAATTTCATCAAACTTACTTTTAATTTCAGCTTTGCTCATACCCAGTATTGCTCCATTGAGAAAAATATTTTCTCTACCTGTCAGTTCAGGGTGAAAGCCCGTGCCTACTTCAAGCAGACTTGCTACCCTTCCCTTTATTTTGACACTCCCTGTGGTTGGGGTGGTTGTACGGCTTAATATTTTTAACAAGGTGCTTTTTCCTGCCCCATTGCGGCCAATAATTCCCAACACTTCGCCTTGCTTCACTTCAAAATTAATATCTTTTAGTGCCCATACATATTCGCTAATACCCTTTTGTGTGCGATCATTATTTTCCCCGATTTTTAGATACGGATCTTCCTTGCCCCGCATTAGATGCCAGGCACGGTTTACATCATGTGCAAATGAGCCTGTACCCACAGCACCTAGGCGATATTGCTTACTTAGGTTTTCAACTTTAATTACTGTGTCGCTCATTCTTCCGCTATCGACTATTTTATTTTGATTATTATAAGTTTTATGCGATTCCTGAAATTCCATCCTGATTCCCCGGAAAGGCGGTCCGACAAAATATACGCACCCAAACTACTTCAAAATCTGGGAGGACAACGATTAGCACTAATAGTTTATCCTCCCCGTTAAACTAAAAGCATACTTGATTACACTGTATCCATAAATGTGCGCTCCACTTTGTTAAAAACCAAGAGTCCTAAAAATAGCAGCGCTGCAATTATGCCGGCACTGTATAGCAACCCGGCTGAATCTACTGTGCCAGTACCGAATAACGCAAACCGAAAAGCTTCTATAACTGGCGTTAAAGGATTCCAGGCAATCCAGGCTGCGAAACTCTTTCCTTTTAAATAGGATAAAGGATAAGCAACAGGTGTGGCATACATCAGCAATTGAACAGCGAAACCAATCAAGACATTAAAATCCCGGTACTTGGTGGTAAGGGAAGATATGAGAATACCCAAACCCAGGCCAAGGCCTGCCATCATAATCACTAATAAAGGAATTAACAACCAGCCGGCGCCAAAATAAAAGTGACCTGTTTTAAATGCAATCCAGGCCATTGCCGTAAGCAGCAATAAAAACTGGATGCCAAACTTTACAATATTGCTTAGCACTACACTCAAGGGGATTACAAGCCGGGGGAAATACACTTTACCAAAAATACCAGCATTGGCTACAAACGTGTTGCTGGTAGCAGTGAGGCATGCACTAAAATAATTCCAGATACTTATACCGCTCATATAAAAAAGTACCGGAGGTATACCGTCTGTTGGAATATTGGCGATTTTACCGAATACGAGTAAAAAAACGATGGTTGTAAAAATGGGTTGTATAAAATGCCATAAAGGCCCCAGTATGGTTTGTTTATACTGTGCTGAAAAATCCCGTTTTACAAAAAGCCATAACAAATCCCGGTACTTCCATACCTCTCTTAATTGCAGATCGAATAAACCAGCTTTAGGCTCCAGTATTAAGTCCCAGTGCCCGTGTTTGGATATATTTTCTGTATTATGAGACAATTTGTTAGTTATGTTCCGATGGCAATCGGGATATGAGTTATTATAAGTTATGCGTTGATGTAGAAAGACTGATCAGGTACTGTTAATACAGCCGTTGTGGACATTTTATATTTTGGATATTGCATCGTTTTTCAATTGGTATTGCTCGCTGCTTTCAGGGCAGGTTGCTTTTCCTTCCGGCGAAAAATGCAATGTATGTCCGTACTCACTTACCCAGCCTTTTTGCCGGGCCGGGTTGCCCATCATTAATGCGTAAGGCTTTACCGATTTAGTAATTACAGCACCTGCGCCAATCATGCAGAATTCTCCCAATTCGTTACCACAGACAATGGTGGCATTGGCTCCTATGCTTGCTCCCTTCTTTACCAGCGTTTGCATAAACAGGTTCTTTCGTTCTATTGCACTGCGGGGATTGATTACGTTGGTAAATACCATGGATGGGCCCAGGAAAACTTCATCTTCGCAGACTACTCCTGTATAAATAGACACATTATTTTGCACCTTTACTTTGTTACCCAGTACTACCCCGTTGCCAACAAAAACATTTTGGCCAATAGTACAATTGCTCCCAAGGACGCAGCCGGTCATTAAATGACAAAAATGCCAGATACTGGTGCCTTCGCCAATGGTACAGCCTTCTTCAACTATAGCGGTATCGTGTTTGAAATATTTGATGGGCTATAAGTTATTTGGAGAAAGGTGAATGGTGAGTCGTTAATAGTTAATAGGCAATAATGAATAGAGAGAGCTAACTTTTATAACTCATACCTTATAACTTGCTGAAGTTTCTCTTTATATACCTCAAAACCAAAATGCTGCATTACATCCTCGTGATTTGGGAGGTATTTTGTTGGATCATTTAAAACGGATACGATTGCCGCCGTAATTTCCGGTTGGCTGGCCGGATTCACCAGCAAACCAAACCTGCCGTTTTTTAATGCATCCGCCGAGCCATCTGCATTACCGGCAATCACTGCTTTACCATAAAACATGGCTTCAATAAATACAATCCCAAAACCTTCCTTCCTGCTGGGCATGA
>JANYFI010000024.1 GCA_025362765.1 Ferruginibacter sp.
GAAATAAATGTTTTTTCAATATAGGCGGAAGGAAGGAATTCAAGATTAAACCCAGCGTTGCCAATCAACTTTTCAGGCACCGGCTTATCCAGAAAAACATTTATTTCCACCCCGCTATCTTTTGCGGTAACAACAACTTTAGCATTGAAATCAAATTTTTCGTACCGCAATTCTACTTCAATGCTGCTCTTTGCTTTATCCACTTTGCGGCTTATCATAATGGGAATAAGATCCCATTGCTCCGGTGTATTTTGTAATCTTACAGCTCCGCCTGTTGCAGTTCGAACACCATGATGTATTAACTCGATAGCCGATGTTTTTTCATCGAAGAACATGCCGCTATATCCATAGTTGAACACGAGTACATTTACACCCGGCTTTTCAAAATAGCCGGAATCGTTTATCTGTAATTTTTGAGCGTATGTTGTTATGGAGATAACAGTGGCAAACAGTAATAAGGATGTTGCCAGCAATATTTTTTTTAAAAAAGAGTTTGATTGCGCAACGTTCATTTTATTAATCATTATTTGTTATAATTATTTTTATTCTGCATGAAACCAATCAACATCAACATAGCCACCCAACTGCTTTGTTGCATAGTTGAACAAACAGAATTTATTACCTGTAAAAATTTTTAAATTAAACCGCATCGCTAATTGGTCGCCTAACTGCCTGAACGTTTTATTATCCGTACTGTATTCAAAGCTTGCTTTTTTTGAGGCGTTCGAGGCAATCGTTCTTAAGTAAATAGTGGATGCACTAATGGCTGCAGAATCGATTATTTTACCATCATTCATCATAACAATGTATTTACTGGTTCCGTTTTGCTTAATTCCAATATATGCATACGGATCCTGCAAAAGGGCAAGCCCTGCTATATCGCCATCTTTCATTTTACCAACAGCTATTTTTGTGGATGCAATGGTGGGTGTTGTTTGGTCACGTTTGGCAAATGGCCGTTGCGTAAGCGTATTACGAGCCATTTTAAAATCTGATGTTACGGAGGATGTTCTCAACCTTAAATAACCAGGCTTTTCATTTAGCGACCACTTTGTTGAATCGGGATTGTGGTTCCAGCCCCATTGCATGCCCAATTTCTTTTGATTAAATTCATCCGAAGTGGGAAGATTTGTGACAGGTGTTTTCCTGCCGACATCCGGTTTTTTATACGTGGTAACTGCTTTTCCATTTACGCCAATCATGGGCCAGTCATCGATCCATGTTACAGGTTGCAGGGAAGGGAAACGGCCGAACGGACCGCTGTCAACAAACAAAATCGTCCACCATTCCCCGGTTTGCGTTTGTATCAACGCACCCTGGTGAATACCGTAATTGATTCCTTTTGTTGTATCATACATCAGCAGCTTTTGTTCGTAAGGTCCGTAAATATTTTTTGACCGTAAGGCAACCTGCATTCCATCCAACCCTCCATACGTTGAATAGAGATAGTAGTATCCATTGCGCTTGTACACGTGCGACCCTTCAAGGCCTTTGCGAATATTGCCCACGAACACCAATGAGTCTTTGCTTATTGCTACAAGGTTGGAATCGGTCTCCGTGATAGATATATTATTGTACCCTTGTGCTACGTAAATTTTTCCATTGTCATCAAAAAATAAGCCCGGGTCGTAAAAGCCTTTGGGCAAATGTGTAATTTGCCATGGCCCCTCCGCTTTTTCAGCGGTACACATAAATCCGCCTTCATTGAGTGTAATAAAAAGTAAATAAAATTTGCCGTTATGATATTTCATGCTGGTTGCCCATTGCCCGTGACCGTAACGGCTGCATGAATCAAGATTGTAACAATTGCTAAAATCAAATCTTGGCACCGCATTGCTGCAATATTTCCAGTTCACTAAATCAGGAGATTTTAAAATGGTCACTCCGGGGAAAACAAACATCGTTGTTGTCACCATATAATAAGTATCATTCACCCTAATTACATCAGGGTCTGGAAAATCTGCCGGAATCAATGGATTGGTGTAAGTACCATCGCCGTTATCGCTGTGTACTTTTTGCGCCGCAGCATTCAAAGAAGGAATGAGCAATATAAATAAAAGGAGCAGGGAATATCGAAACATATCGAAGCTATCTAATTTTTTTATTCGTTTGTTTAGTACTGCGTTTCTTTCCAGTTTTTTCTAAAACTGGAAAGAAACATTTCCAGGCAATGGTATCTTTCCTTAACGGCTATTGCCTTATAGTTTGATCAACCTGCTACCAACACGCCGCAGCTGTACAAAGATTTTTTAGAGACGATCCGCTTAGGAAAAATAAGGAGAGGATGTAGATACACCCTCCCATTGTTTATTCTTTAAACGCTGCTACACTCTAAAGAATTTCTTGTTTTTTGTATCAAAAAAATGTTTTAATAAATGTAAAATGGCGACGATGTTTTTGCAGATATCCAATATGACAATGCTAAAATAGAAAAATTTTTCGACAAATGTAACCGATTGCATAATTTTTATTTCTATACCTTTAAATATTACAAGATCAGGGTTAACATTGCTAATAAATTATAAGACAATATGCTAAGATGGATACTTTTCTTTTTGCTGACAATACCTGCAATTAACCTAAGAGCAGAAGACGGTTACAGGGTATGGCTAAGGTTTGAGAAAATTAGTGATGAGCCGCTGCTGAAAAATTACCGTGACGCCATTTCCTGCCTGCAGATAAATCCTGTATCGGCTACTTTAAAAGCAGCCAGGGAAGAATTAACCAGTGCATTGCAAACTTTATTGGATAAGAAAATAACGGCTACTACTGCCATTGCTGATAAATGCATCATAGCCGGTACGCCTGCCTCTTCCGGTACCATTAAGCAATTACTTGCTGCTCACAATTACCAGTTAGGGCAAGATGGATACACGATTCAGGCTATAACGCTCAATGGAAAAAGACTTACCGTTATTGCCGCATATACTGATATTGGCGTACTGTATGGCAGTTTTGCTTTTTTACGGTTACTGCAAACGCACCAACCCATCGCGGCTCTTTCCATCATAAGCGTACCTAAAATTCAATACCGTATTCTTGACCATTGGGATAATTTGAATCGCAGTGTTGAGCGGGGTTATGCCGGCATTTCAATTTGGAACTGGCACCAGTTGCCGGATTATATCGACAAACGCTACATTGATTACGCACGGTACAATGCCTCAATAGGAATTAATGGAAGTGTGTTGACAAATGTAAATGCCAATTCGCTAGTGCTAACGAAGGAATATTTAATAAAAGTAAAAGCATTGGCAGATGTCTTCCGCATCTATGGCATCAAGGTTTACCTAACGGCGAAATTCAGTGCGCCTATAGAAATAGGTGGATTAGAAACGGCTGACCCGCTGGATACAACCGTACAAAATTGGTGGAAGAAAAAATGTGACGAAATATATACATTGATACCTGATTTTGGCGGATTGTTAATTAAGGCAAATTCTGAAGGCCAGCCGGGACCGCAAACTTATGGAAGAACGCATGCTGAGGGAGCAAACATGTTTGCCGATGCCTTAGCGCCGCACAACGGCATTGTAATGTGGCGGGCATTTGTGTATGATGCAAGGGTGCAAAAAAAAGAGGAAAAGTTTGAAGAGGGCAAACAAGGCGAACACAGCGAAACCATTGCATCCGGCGACCGGTTTAAAAAAGCCTACAACGAATTCAAGTCATTGGATGGAAAATTCAGAGGCAATGTTTTAGTACAGGTAAAAAATGGACCAATAGATTTTCAGCCAAGAGAACCTTTCTCTCCGTTATTTGGCGCTATGCCGCAAACACCGTTGATGATGGAATTTCAGTTAACACAGGAATACCTGGGCCAGGGCACCCATCTTGTATATGAAGCGCCGTTATTTAAAGAAGTACTGGATGCTGATACGTATGCCGAAGGCAAAGGGTCAATAGTGGCAAAAGTGATAGACGGTTCATTAGATCATCATTCCATTACGGGCATTGCAGGCGTGGCCAATATCGGCAACGACATTGACTGGACCGGGCATCCTTTTGGACAAGCCAACTGGTATGCCTTTGGCAGACTAGCCTGGGATTATACCCTTTCCTCCGGCGACATAGCTACAGAATGGATACGGCAGACTTTTACCAACAACAAATTTTTTGTTGAATCAACAAAAAAAATAATGATGGCCTCCAGGGAAGCGGCTGTAGATTATATGACGCCACTTGGCCTTCATCATATCATGGGCACCAGCCATCATTACGGCCCTGCGCCCTGGATCGATAATGCTGGAAGAGCAGACTGGAATCCCGTGTACTACCATCGGGCGGATGCTGATGGACTTGGATTTAACAGAACAATAACCGGCAGCAATGCTTTGGCACAATATCAACCGCAGGCGCAACAACAGTGGAGTGACTCAAATACATGTGATGAAAAATTCCTGTTGTGGTTTCACCATGTATCGTGGGCGCATACAATGAAAAACGGAAAGCTATTTTGGGACGAATTGTGTACTAAATATCAGCAGGGAGTTGATTCGGCAAGATGGATGCAGCAGCAATGGAATACCAGTAAACCTTTCATTGATGAGGAACAATTTAACCAGGTTAACATGCTGTTGACTATACAGCGGAAAGAAGCTGAATGGTGGAAGAACGCATGCCTCCTCTATTTCCAAACCTTTTCAAAAATGCCCTTTCCACCCAACGTTGAAAAACCTGCAAAAACCCTTGAGTATTATAAACAACTAAAATTTATTTATGCCCCTGGTATTGGTGGAAATTTGTAACCACACCAGAAGTGGCATGTATCTCTGATGGAGGCGAACATAACACATATGCCTGTCTGTTTTTTTGAGGGCGGGTTTTCTCAACATCAATAAAATTAAACTTTATGCAATCGGTTACAATTATTTTGCTACATTGCTTTTATTTAACAAAAATAAATTTATGCCATACAAATTGCCTGCGATAATGAAAGTAAAGCCATTGATTTTTAATAACATTGCTACTATGATAAAAAATAAACCGGCTATTTTATACCCGTCAATTATTTTACTACTGACTGTCTTTATTAACACTCAAAAATTAACTGCGCAAAACGCCCCTTCTTTAAAACAGGTTTTTAACAACGACTTTCTTATTGGCACAGCGATCAATACGCCGCAAATTGAAGAAAAAGATGCAGCAGCAGACAAGCTCATCAAACAGCAGTTTAATGCTGTAACACCTGAGAATATCATGAAAGCGGAAATCATTCAACCGGGATGGGATGTTTTTAATTTTGAACTGGCAGATAAGCTTGTTGCCTATGCGGCAAAGAATGACATTAAAGTAAATGCCCACAATTTAATCTGGCATAGCCAGTTGCCCGCATTTATGCATCACATGCAAAGTGCAGATTCAGTGAAACAATATTTCGTTCACCATATCACCGCAGTGGCAAGCCGGTACGATGGCAAAGTATATTCATGGGATGTTGTAAATGAAGCGTTGAATGAAGATGGCTCCCTGCGCAAATCCATCTTTTTGGATAAATTGGGTGACGATTATATTGTAGAAGCATTTCGGCTGGCACAAAAAGCATCACCCCATTCAAAATTATATTACAATGATTATAACATTGAACAACCTGCAAAAAGAAAAGGCGCTATTGAGTTAGTAAAAAAAATACAGGCTGCCGGTGTACGCATTGATGGGATAGGCATACAAGGTCACTGGCGTGCTGATAATGTGCCGTTCGCTGATATTGAAGAAAGCATAAAAGCATTTGCTGCACTGGGTATTGAAGTGATGTTTACCGAACTTGATTTAGGCGTTTTAAAAAATCCATGGGATAACAATACAGCGGATGTAAGCGCAACAGCAAAGGGCGGTGCAGCCATGAATCCTTATGCAAAAGAATTGCCGGATTCTGTTGAACGGGTACAAGCTAAAGCGTATGCGGATTTGTTTCAACTGTTTCTGAAATATAAAAAGAACGTAAGCCGCGTAACATTCTGGGGTGTAAACGATCAACAATCGTGGCTGAACGATTGGCCTATCCGGGGGAGAACAAATTACCCGTTATTATTCGACCGGAATTTTAAACCAAAGCCCGCATTTTACAGTGTAATTACCATTAAAAAATAATATCAATTTTTAAAAATTAACGAGTCATATGAGTACTGAAGATTCATCTCTGCCAAGGGAAAAAACAATTGTAGCCGAATTAAATAAACTTACCACAGCGCCACAAAAATTATCTGTTACTGAAAAGATCGGGTATAGTCTCGGCGACCTTGCCGCAAACCTGGTGTTTCAAACACTGGTGACCTACCTCGCCTATTTTTATACCGATATTTATGGTCTTAAACCACAACATGCTTCCATATTAATTCTTTCGGTTGGCCTTGTTGCTGCATTTGGATTTAACCCAATCATCGGCGCATTGGCTGACCGGACAGTTTCAAAATGGGGTAAGTTCCGGCCATGGATTTTATTCACCGCCATTCCGCTAGGCGTTATTGCTTTACTTGCCTTTAGTACACCGCATTTTTCTTACCAGGGCAAAGTAATTTATGCTGTTGTTACCTATACTTTATTGTTGTTGCTTTATGCGTCAAACAATCTTCCCTATTCAGCCTTAAGCGGCGTTATCACAGGAGATATGGGTGAACGCAACAGCTTGTCCTCGTATCGTTTCGTAGCCGTAATGTTCGCACAGTTTTTTGTGCAGGTATTTATGTTGGCGATAATAGAATCTGCGGGGCGGGGCGATAAATCACTAGGGATAGAAAAAGTAATGACCTGGCTTGCCGTCATCGGCACTATTATGTTAATCATTACTTTTTTAACAACAAATGAACGCATCATTCCAAAGCCCGAACAAAAATCAAGTATAAAAGAAGATCTGTCTGATTTATTTAAAAACAAACCATGGATTATCATGTTAGTACTGACAACACTTGTTTTCATTACACTTTCCATGAAGGGCGGCTCGTATGTTTATTATTTCAACAATTATGTTGATCGTGCGAGTCTTACAGATTTCGTAAAGCCGGTTGTTTCATTTCTTGCAGGCATGCGGCTCAATGTTTTTGGTGACGACCCCGTATCTGCGGGCTTTGGGTTGTTCAATGCAGGTGGTATTATTTTTATGATTGTTGGCATCACCTTATCAAAAAAATTCGCAGATAAATATGGTAAAAGAGATGTGTTCGGTATCTGTTTGTTCTTGTCCACTTTATTCATCATCGTATTTATCTTTTTTCCTCCCACATCAGTGGGAATAATGTTTGTAGCCCAAATTTTACATGGCTTTTTTTATGGTTTAACCATCCCTTTATTATGGGCCATGATAGCCGACGTGGCCGATTACAGCGAATGGAAAACCAACCGCCGGGCAACCGCCATTATTTTTTCGGCAATGATGGTTGGATTAAAGGCAGGCCTCACACTGGGCAGCTCAATTCTTACCTGGATACTCGGTTTATACCATTACGTTCCCAACAGCGATGCTCAGTCTGCCGAAGCAATCCAGGGCGTAAAAATGCTGGTGAGCATATATCCTGCCATTCCATTTTTAATCGGCACTGGTTTACTGTTTTTTTATACCATCAACAAAAAAATGGAAGTGCAGATTGAAAGCGATTTAAAAGAGAAAAGAAAAAGCTAACAGTAAAACACTGCTATGCGCCGATAGGATACATGACCTTGGAAGTAGCAATGACTATGTTACCCACTTATATTGTTATTTTTCGGCAAGACGCAATGAGTAGCAACGCCGTAATTTAAACTTACCACTTAAAATTTTCAACATGCCTGAAGAAAGTATTGGCCATATTGATTTCGATGAGCTGAACAAAAAAGCCGTTTCACAGCCGTTAATAAAACACATCTATACTGCCGATCCGTCTGCACATGTTTTTAATGGAAAAATTTATATCTATCCTTCGCATGATGTTGATGAAGGCGAAGCATTTGATGATTTAGGCAGCCATTTCGCCATGGAAGACTATCATGTTATATCAATGGATACTCCCGATAGTGAAGCAAAAGATAACGGCATTGCATTGCATGTAAGGGATGTTCCCTGGGCTGAAAAACAATTATGGGCCCCCGATGCCACTGAAAAAGATGGCAGGTATTATCTCTTCTTTCCTGCGAAAGATTACGAAGGTATTTTTAAAATTGGTGTGGCGGTAAGCGACTCTCCCACTGGCCCTTTCACGGCACAAGCGCAGGCCATTAAAAAAAGTTTTTCAATTGATCCGGCTGTTTTTAAAGATGAAACCGGCAACTATTTCATGTACTTCGGTGGTATCTGGGGAGGGCAATTGCAACGCTGGAGAAACGGCACCTTCAATGCGTCAGACGAAGAAAGCCCCACTGCGCATTTGCCCAAAAATGAGGAGCCTGCTTTATGTGGAAAAGTCGCCAAACTGACAACGGATTTATTGGAGTTGGCAGAAGATGCCAAAGACGTAGTGATAGTGGATGAAAATGGACAACCGCTTTTACAAGGCGATACGGAAAGAAGATTTTTTGAGGCCTCGTGGATGCATACATTCAACGGTAAATATTATTTCTCTTATTCCACAGGCGATACGCATTTTATCTGTTACGCTATTGCTGACAATCCTTATGGGCCTTTTACTTATGCCGGAAAAATTTTAAATCCCGTGGTGGGCTGGACCTCTCATCATTCCATTGTTGAGTTTAATGGAGAATGGTATTTATTTTACCACGACAGCAGCCTGAGCCAGGGGGTGACGCATCTGCGCAGCATTAAGGTCACAAAAATTCAACATGATGAACAGGGGTTTATCAAAACCATCGATCCGTATATTGATTTAAAAGCACTGATATAAAAAGATGGGTTAACTGCAATAATAAATTGGATAAAATGAAAAAAATATTCCTGCTATCATTCGTAACATGTTTGGCACTCACCGCATTCAGCCAATCAACTGAAGTAAGTATTGCCGGTTCGATCACAAAAAAATTCACGTCTAAAATTGTACCTGGCCAGGAATATGTGTTGCATATTTCATTGCCGGCAGGATATGCCGGCAGCAGTAAAAAATACCCGGTAATTTACCTGATGGATTCTCAATGGGATTTTCCTTTGCTGACAGCATTATATGGTGAACAATATTTCGATGGCTTCATTCCCCAGGCCATCATCGTTGGCATTACGTGGGGCGGAACGCATCCAAATCCTGACAGTTTGCGGGCAAGAGATTATACGCCAACCAATGAAAAACGTTTGCCGCAAAGCGGTGGTGCTGACAATTTTTTATCGGTCATAAAAAACGAAATATTTCCATTGGTGGAAAGCAATTATCCAGTTGATGTAAATGATAAAACACTGGTTGGCTGTTCGCTTGGTGGATTGTTTGCTATGTACACCTTGTTTACGCATACCGACATGTTCAACCGGTATGTTGCCGCAAGCCCTGCATTTACGTGGGATAATAATGTGCTGAATAAATATGAAGCACAATTTAACACCAATGCCTTCAATACCACCGCAAAATTATTCATGTGCATTGGTGGTGTAGAAACCAATGTGCCAGGTTTTGAAAAGCTGTCAGCAACGTTAAATAACCGTCATTACCCCAACCTGCAGATCGAAAGCAAGGTATTAGAAAACACTGGTCATTCGGGCACAAAAGGCGAAGGCTATGCAAGAGGACTACAGTTTGTTTTTAAGCGTCCCGCACTACAATTGTCATCCGCCACATTAAGCCAGTACAATGGAACATATAAAATGAAAGATGGCACATCCGTAGAAATAAGAACAGCAAACAACACGCTTGTTGCTTCCGTTATGAACAATGCCTTCCAACTGATCAGTGCATCAGTGACTGATTTTTATCTCACTTCCTCATTCTTCAACATGCATTTTGTAAAAAGCGATAAAGGATCTGTTGCCGGCTTTCAGTTAGAGCGGTATGGGTCAAGTGAATTTGCAGAAAAAATAAAATAGTAAATAATGAAGCTGCTTTTAAAAATCAGTTTGTGCCTGTTAATATATCATCCGGTTTCGGCGCAAATAAAACTGCCTCAACTATTTCGCGACAGCATGATATTGCAACGGGATACTAAAATAAATATTTGGGGATGGGCTTCGCAGGGTGAAAAAATAACTATCAGGTTTAACAGTAAAACCTACAGAACAATAACAGGCAAGGATAACAAATGGATGTTGCAGTTATCATCCATGAAGGCGGGAGGGCCCTACAAAATGGAAATATCAGGCCGCAATAAAATTGTTTTACATGATATATTGATTGGTGATGTATGGATATGTGCAGGGCAATCAAATATGGAACACCAGATGAAACTGCATGC
>JANYFI010000134.1 GCA_025362765.1 Ferruginibacter sp.
AATAAATCCAGTAAAAATAATATACTGCTGCAGTGCTAATTGTTCAATCAAACCATCTATCCGCTTTTTTTCATTGCTGTCCCATTTGCCCGCCAGCAGATATTTAATGCCTGGATACCTGTCTTTAAGATCGTGTATACTTTGCATCACCATATCATACCCTTTATATTGTTCAGTAGATGCCAGGCGGGTAAGGGTAAACAGCACGATATCACCTGTTTTGATACCATACCTTTTTAATAGCTTTTCGTTCTTAGGCAACATGCAATAAGGGCTAAGGAAAGGATCGAGGCAGTTATTAACTACCTTCAGTTTTTTTTCATGCAACCCGTACAGTTGCTTCATTTTGTTTTTTGTAAAATCACTTACAGGAAGCAGCAGGTCACATTGTTGCAGCATTCTTTTTTTCCACCAGGGAAAAACATTCCAGACTTCAATGCCGTGAGCCATTAAAACCAGTTTGGTATTGGGTGATATTTTTTTGATGAGGTAGCCAACCACCAACAAATTTACATGACTTAAAATAACTACCCTGCTGCGCACTCCCTGCTGAATAGCGTTGTACAGGAAATTAAAGCGATTTTTACTAAACCCTGTAAAAATGGCTGCAGGAAAATAAATGGCGTTTATATCCGGCAACTGATCGTATAAAGAAAATATTTTTAGCTGCTGGTTTTCTCCACCGTTATGTAATTCATGCAATGCCTTACCTGCTACCCTGCACATCTTTTCAATACCGCCTGTGGCAGAAAACACCCTCAGCGTTAAAAATAAGACCTGCATATTATGCATTTGCCTGGTTTTCTATTAAAAACACGGTTAAAAATTGTGACCAGTGCAGTTTGCCCGCTACAAATTGCTGATGGTATACTGCACTTTTTGACCCAAATTTAGCTTGCGCATACTGATCCTTTGCCAACCAATCGGCGAAGGGAAGTGAAAAACCCATTTTCGGCCGGTTCCAAACTTCGCGGGGTATAATGTGTTTAAAACTATCTACCAGTAATTGTTTGTTTTTTTGCCCGCTATATTTTATATCACTGCTCAATTGAAGGGATAATTTTAAAAAAGCACTATCCAAAAAAGGCAGCCTTATTTCTAATCCATGCGCCATGCTCATAACATCGGCGTCTCTTAGTAACTGGTTTTGCATATACAAATTCAACTCCATCCAGCTTGCCTGATTTTTAGCAGTTAAATTTTCAATTACCGGCAAAATGGGTTCCTGTTCTAAAATGGACCACACGTTGGTTTCGTCTGCATCTAAATAAGCAGCAATTTGCTGTGGAATAAACTGCCCCCGTAAAAAAAGATACATGCCTGCAGTACTTTTTATGCTGAGGTAACACAACCTTTTAAATTTTTTAAAGCCTGCATACCAGGATTTCCTTAATAATCCTGCCGCTACCTGTTGTTGCAAATGCAGCGCCGGCTCTATCCTGTTAAAAGAAGGATATCCCCCAAACAACTCATCTCCACCCACACCGGAAAGCACTGCTTTTAAACCGGCCTCCCGGGCATATTTACTAATGAACCAGGTATTGATACCATCGCAGCTGGGTAGATCCATAGCCTCGAAAATAGCAGGCAGATCGCGGTGAAAAGCTTCCTCTGTCAATACCTGCTGGTAACGGTCGCCGCACAGCTCCCGTTGTACGATATCCTGGAAACGTTGTTCTGAATACTGCTGCTCGTTGAAGATGAGGGAAACAGTAGTCAGGTCCTTTTTTTCATTGGCTGCAAGCCTGGCAATAATGCTGCTATCGAGTCCTCCGCTTAAAAAAACGCCTATTGGTGCATCAGACAACAGGTGTTTTTTTACACCCTCCGCCAACCTATTCCTGATCAGTTCAATGGCCTGCTGCCTGTTATCTATTAGCTCTACAAAATTAAACCGGCCAAAAGCTTTCTGTTGAACAGCACCGGTAAAAACATTGTACATAAAATAAGATCCCTTTGCAAGTGGTTTAACCTCCTTTAGGGTAGTGATCGGTTCCGGTAAATGTCCGTACGCCATTAAGTAAACCTGCCATTGCGGATGTGGTGTTTGCAGGTAATCAACCGCTTTAAAAGCCCTTACTTCAGAGGCAAAAGCCAAGCCTTGCGCAGTATGCGCAAAATACAACGGTTTTATGCCTGCCGGGTCTCTTACCAGGTACAATTCACCGGTAAGCGTATCCCAAATAGCAAACGCAAACATGCCGCTGAATTGATTAAATGCTGCCGTTCCCCAGGTGGCAAAGGCAGCCAATATCACTTCTGTATCGCTGGATGTTGTAAAAGGAACACCCGATTTTTGAAGTAGCTGTTTAAGCTCGCGGTAATTATACAGTTCTCCATTGTAAGTGATCTGGTAGCGACCATTGCTATAACTCATGGGCTGATGGCCGCTGATGGAAAGGTCTATCAACGACAAGCGCCGGTGCCCTAATACCAGGTGATGTTCCGCACAACAATAAATCCCTTCATCATCCGGACCGCCATGTTTCTGCAGGATACACATCTCCTTTACTGCGGCTTCAATTTCAGCAACAGGCATGGAGGGGTTGATAAGGCCAGCGATTCTACACAATTTTAATCACGAATTAAAAATTAAGAATTAAGAATTAAAAATTAAAAATTGAAATGCAGTTACCCACATATTTAGAACACGCTATGGCCATTGATACATTTTTCAAGGTGAGCTTTTTTAAATAGTCAAAAATTGATCTCTACTAATCACCTTCCGCCTGCTAAAACTTAACTAAATTGTTCAAATGCTTACGGGTTAGGCATTCTGGCAATTCTTGTTTGAAAATTATATGTCCCGATTGAATATCGGGAGGTTAGTGTGAAGTTGGTTATAAAAAGGTGGCGATCAGCAAAACCTTTAATTTTCAAACGCATCCTTATAATCACACTTTTGAAACCGATGGAATTATTAATTATTAATTTGATAAATTAAATCTGCTCCAGGTTTCGTTTATCAAACTGGGCAGTCAGTTGCAACCCCATGCTTTCAATTTTAACCCTGGCTTTATTGCCTATCATTTCTACCAATACACCATGATAGTTCATTAAAACGCCTGTTTTAATTCTTACCGCACTGCTTACCTTCAGGCTGAGATCAGTTACTTCTACATCAGTGAATTCGTTTAAAAACTTTCGGATGGTATAAATCTCTTCGTCCCGTATGGTGGCAGGCTTACCTAGCCAGTAAACGTAATTAAGCACGCCATTTACATTTTTTACTTCCCATTTATCCACTTCACTGACTTTTACAAAAACATAGCCTTTAAACACCGGCTCAAGTATTACCTTTTTCCGGTCACTCCACTGACGGGTTACTTTATTGATGGGACAATAATTTTCAATACCCTGATCATCCAATAGTTTGGCTACTTTTTTTTCCCACCTCGGCTTTGTATATAAAGCATACCACTGTCCTTTTGTTTCCTTCATTGTATAGCTTCGCTTACCCTCAGTTACATTTTAACCAAGATTATCATTAATGTCTTGTATATTTTATCTTTCCCAGCGTAGCAGGCAACGCCATGCTCTACCCAATTTAATGGCATTATTAAAATCCAATAGTAACATAATTGCATGGCGTAGCGTAGGATGATTTAAATAACTGATCTGTTATTTAAATCATCTGGTAACTCCCCACACCTGCTAGTCTCCTCTGCCGGTAATAATCTTCTTTGTTTTGCGCCATAGCCGTTTTCTGTTAAAAAAACCCGGTTTTGTTTCATCATCTACTGCATAGCCATAACCGTACCCATAACCGTAGCCATAACCATAGCCATAGCCGTAACCACTTGTTCTGCCGATGCCACCAATATTGATGCCCCGTTTTTTAACGCCGTTAAACACCAGGCACATATTATTGAACTTTTTTAAATCGTTTATTTCGTTGATCATGCGGATAAAAATCTTAGGAGTACGGTCGTGCCTGATTACATAAAGGGTTACATCGCAAAACTCTTTTAGCAACAAAGCATCTGTTACCGGTCCAATGGGGGCAGTATCCACAATAACATAATCAAAATCATGCTTCAGTCTTTGCATCAGATCAGTAAAGCCTGGTTTCCCAATTAGTTCTGTTGGGTTGGGAGGAATAACACCGGCCGGTACAACAAATAAATTAGGAATGTGTGTAGTACGTATTACTTCATCATAAGTCGCTTTGCCAACAATGAAATTGGAAATGCCTGGATCTTTATTTATCTCCATCAATTTACTCAACTTGGGTTTGCGCAGGTCCATTTCCATTAGGGCAACTTTTTTACCCGTCAATGTTAGGCTGATCGCAAAATTGATGGCAATAAAACTTTTTCCTTCACCGGAAATACTCGAGGTTACCAGCATGGTTTTATGTTCCTCATTTAAGCCAATATAGGTAAGGTTGGTACGCAAGGCCCTGAACTGCTCGGCTATTACAGTCCGTTTGCCTTCCGATATAACGATGGGGCTTTTAGTACTGGCCTGAACAATTTCACCCGCAAAAGGCACTACTGTTTTACCTTCGATGTCGCTGCGGAATAATATCTTACTTTTAAATTGTTCTTTTATCAACACCAGGAATACGGCGGCGAGTAAACCCACAATAAAACCAGTTAAATAGAAATTTTTGGACACCGGACTAACCGGGCCGTAAGAGTTTGCTTTTTCAATTACCCTTAAATCCGAAGATGTTGACGCAGAGGACAAAGCGGTTTCTTCCCGCTTTTGTAACAGGTAAGAATAAATGGAATTTTTTACGGCCTGCTGGCGGCTTATCTCAAGTAACCCTCTTTCTTTTTGAGGAACCTGGTTCAGTAAGCCGTTGTTGAGGTTTATTTTTGCAATGAGGTCACTTTTCACTGTGAGCAAATTCGCTTTGATATTATGCAGGCTTTCCTGGATATCCGTTTTTAACCTGCTTATTTTTTCATTCGCCAACAGCACTGTTTCACTTTGCTGGCCTGAAATGCTAATGATTTTATCCCGGTCAAATTCAGCTTCGTAGAGTTGACCAAGCAAGGCACTGAGGGTTGGATCGGTAACAAGGGTAAGTGAAGGAACCGTGCCATTTTTATTGCCCTTATTTTGAATGTAAGTTTTAATATCATTCAGTATTTCCAGTTGCAGTTCAACTTCACCCCTGCTTTTATCGAGGTCATTTACTTTGGCAAGAAAAAGCTCCGCCTGTGATCCTTCTGCATATAACGACTCCCTTGATTTAAACGAAACAATATTTCTTTCAACGCTATCCAGTTGACCGATTACCAGGTGCAACCTGTCGTCAATAAAATTGAGTGTTTTAGAAGCTATCTGGTTTTTGTCCTCTATTCCTTCCCTGTTGTATACTTCAAATAGTTTTGTTAAAATGGCTTCTCCTTTGGAGGGTTCTGGCGTAGAATAAGAAACATCCAATACAGTAGAAACATTTGAGAGTGGCGCCGCACGGATACCACCGGAAATACCTCCGGCGATAGCAGCCACCGGGCTTAGCACCACAAAAAAATTTTTGCCAATTACCTCCTTATTGTAACTATTGTTGATCATCAGCCGGTATTGTGTATTGCCCAAAGTAACAACGGAGTCAAAAGGCACCAGCACGTTGTTAATGCTCACTGTTTTATTATTCCAGTTAACCCTGAAAAAAATTTTGGAGTAAGATACAATACTGTCTTCGTTAAGCGCTGCGAAGTGAATCGGAGAGTTATTGCCATATAATTCTTCCAGTCTTACTTTTCCCTGGTTGTATACGGTCGCATAAAGATCTAGCTCCTTTACTACTTCCTGTACAATGCTGGAAGATTTTAATACCAAAATTTCATTGTCAACAATTTTTTTTTCACTAAAAATATTCAGTGCATCCAGCACTTTACTGTCTCCGGAACCCTTGTTGGGATCTTTGAGCAATACTTTCGCTGTAGCTACATATATCGGTATTTGAGACCGAAGATAGACGTAGCTAACGCTCATTGCGATGGGAACTGTCAACAGAAACAGCGGCCAGAAAGGCAAGTATTTTTGCAATATCTGGATGAAAATATTGGTCTCCGGTTTTTCCTGAAAAAAAGTTTGCTCGTTCATAGCTAAAAGGCTGTTCGTGGATTATTTTACAAATCTGTTCAGGAGTATTAAAGTAATTGATATTAATGATAAAGTAGTGGATAATAACTGGATATTTCTTGTTCGTCTTGCTTCAGTATATAATTTTTCTTCGTCAGGGCTAATCACCAGGATATCTTTTGGCTGCAGGTAATACCAGGGAGAAGTGATAACCGAGGCATTCTCGAGGTTGAGGTGTTTAAATTGCTTGCTTCCTTCCGTTTCCCTAATCACCATTACATTTTTTAAACTGGCATTGGGGCTAACATGCCCGCTTAACGCCACCACATCCAAAATAGACATTTTTTCAGCCGGCATATTTAGAATTTGTGAACTACCCGCTTCGCCCATGATGGTGATAAAGTGATTGGCAAAACGCACGTTTACAATGGGGTCTTTTAAAAAGGGCAACAGCTCTTTTTCCAATTTGCTTTTTAAAGCTCTGGTAGTGAGCCCTTCCACCTGCACCGACCCCAGTTTGTGCATATAAATATTTCCATCGCCGCTAACAAGATAACCTCCCACTCCGCCACCCGTAGTGCCCGAACCGGACACAGGCGCGCTAATAGCTGAATTAAACAGCAAATCTTCTACTGGGTTTAAACTTGAAATGGTTAGGTTGAGTATATCGTTTTTGGCAATCTTTATATCCAGGTCATAGTCTTTAAAGCCTGTAATAATGGTATCTTTTTTAACGTCTTTAAAAACATAGGTAGGCTTTATAATAGCACAGGAGGAAAACAACCATGCAGACAACAGTATCAGGACCGGCAATTGTATCACAGAAAAAAAATATCGTTTAGTCAACGGATACCATGCAGGTATTTTCATAATCAATTCTTTAGGAAGCGCAATAATAGTTAAATATTAATAACTACCGGCGGCACTAAAATCTTTATTGTAAAAAAGTTATCAGGTTGGGGTCAAATTTCGCATAAAAAAATGATAGCGCCAACAAAGGGTGCATTTAAAATTGTCGCATCACTTTTGCGGCTTTGTGCGGTGAGTACACAGCCCACGGCGGGCTGCCCTGGCTGGTGTCCTCACCAGCCAGGAACTATTTTAAATGGACCCCCAACAAACACCCTAAATTGTATGTTAATGAAAAAGGATGATACCATGTATCATCCTTTTAACAAAAAATAACGATATATTTTATAGGTTTTCTATCACGTTTAATTTCCTGTTCTCTTTTATTTTTTTTGCGCCATAGCCGATGCCTGCTGCCAACAATAAGGTTATTCCCCCATCAATGGGACAGGGAGGTGCATCAGGATCCAGGAAATCACAATCACCTCCGGGTTGCGCAGACAGCATCACCGGCAAAAAAGACAGGAATAAAAAAAACATACCTGACATCAATAAATGTTTACCAATTTTTCTCATTGCAAATACAGTTTTTCAATCTTCAAGATTTAAGTGGATTCGTAAAATTAACGATAGTTTTGGTATTATAGTTTTCATCAAAGGATTTATTATATTTTTATTTTTTCCGTCCCTGAACCACTTAGTTTCCGGACAGGCCTGTATTTTTTACTCAATTGTTATTTTTAAGGTTTTAACAATGTTTTCCGGCGTAACTATTTGTAATAAATCTATAGCTGCTGATCCTGTATTTTTATGCTCCATGTCAAGCGCTACTCTATAGTCACCAGTATAGTTGATAAGCCATTCATTCAACAATTTCCCCTCTTGATTGAATCTTTTTACTATATACCTTCCCTGCGGTTGTTTAGAAAAATACAACTGAATAACACCCCCTTTTACCGGATTGGGATATACTGTAATGCCGGCTGCATTCATATTCCAATCAGTAGACACAATGCTGCTATAGTGCTCTGTTGCGTTCTTGTCAATGCTTCTGACACGGTAAAAATTACTGCCCGCCAGGGGATTTTCATCTATAATTTCATACGCCGCTACGCCCTGTTCCTTTCTCGCCGTTATTTGTTTCATTTCCCGAAATTGTACTCCATCTGCTGACTTTTCAATAATATAATTATCCGTACTGGCATCATTTACAACACTCCAGTGTAGCAATATGCCATTGTTTTTCGTTACTGCTGCAATCGTTGCAAAAACGCCCGCCTGTGTAAGGGCTTTATTTTTCAAAATAATATAAAAGCGGTTAGCTGCGGCACTTGCACTCTCCTTGTTTACGGCAAAAGAAATCCGCGATGCCTGTTGCAAACTTAAGGGGGTAGAACGCTGGGTGTAGCTGTCTTCGAGTGTAGCCTCCAGCACCGTATTTGCAGGCTGTGGTATTATTTCAAACTGGTAATTTCGGGCGCTATGATTGCTCAATACTAAAAACAACGTATCGGCCGTACTCACGGAAGCCCTTCGCTCTACAGCAACCTGCTGATTTTCCCTTATCAATGCGAGGCTCTCCTGTTGATTGTGCAGCTTGGCGGCATCGGCTTCGTTTACGTGGTTATCGAAGCCATCTTTAAACTCCACCATTATGCCATCCGCAAGTGTTGTTGTACTGTCATTATTTAGTAAATACAGGTTGGTTCTCAGCGAAAATCCTTCAGGAACGTTGTTTCCCACTGGGCGGAATATAGCAGGATTGCCGCCAGGCCATTTATCCAGTTCGGTAAAGACCATATTGGCGATCGGTGCTGTCCGTTTTACAAAAAAAGCCTGGCCGGATTGAATAATACTGTCTTGTTTACCTATGGGGCTGGGCGGTGTCGCAATCCATTTGCCACCGGCGAGCACGCTGTAGGTCATAGTAATATAAGCACCGTGCTGCGCATTCAGGTTCGGATCCCAGGTATAAAAAGTACCATTGTCAATACCTGGCGTAGCAGCTACAATGGAGGCCACTTTTACAGGCGAAGCATAGGGATTCCCAACCAAACAAAATCCGGGAGTCGCAAGTCCGCTGAGCGTGAAAGCCTGGTTCTTTATCAATAGCTTTCCGGTATCTCTTAAAATGGTGCTATTGGAAAAAGGAGGATTAAATAAGTTATTGGTACTTCTGTCTCCCCTCACAAAAATAAAGAATCCAATATTGTCTGACGAGCCTGTGGTGCCGGCTATCAAACTGGTTTTAGTACTGGTCACTTCTTCTAATAACTGCGTGGTGCTGTTAAAAGTTTTTAGCGAGCTGTTGTTATAAGGTGAAATATCCAATCCATTGGTTAAAGGGTTGGCATTTTTACCCGTAATAAAAGTACCGCTCATGGCAGTTATTGCCCCCGAGTGTTGCCATGAGCCAAAAATGGTACCGGTTAACGGATCTGCAGTAACCGGTGCAGTAATTAGCCGCCAGGCTCTTTTGGGAGGAAAATATCGTTCTACTACAAAACGTCCGGTGACTCCATAATTTATTTTTACGCCTGGCAAATCGGGTATGCTACCAAGCCTGGCAGTTTTACCTGCTGTTGACAGCAGCGTAATGAAATTTTCGCCCAGTGATAATTCTGTAGCAAGGTTGGTTTGCAGGTTGCTTAGTTGCAGGGAATCAGCGATGCTGGCGTTGCCTGCCAGGGTTTTTATGCCGTTATTGTCTAGAAGCAAATTGTTATAAGCGAGGCCTGCAAACAATTGGTTAGTACCATTTAATAAAACTGTGCCATTGTTATGGTCAAAACTTACCGTGCCTGTTTTAACCAGGTTTCCCTGCACAGTTAAGATGCCCCCTGGCGCTTTCTTTACACCTGCTGTTCCGGAAAGTATCAAATGCTGGTACGGCATTGTATTCGTAATTAACTGGTCGCCACTTACCTGGGGTGGATTTGATCTGGAGTAGTTAATGGTACTGTTTGATTGTAATACAATGTTTTCTATATTATCCCTGATAGCGGGGGAATTTAAGCCAACCAATGGCCCGTTAAAGCCCAACGCATTTCCGCACCTGAAACTGGCCCCGGATTCCACTACCACAGTTTGATTACCCGAAGGTCCGATAATGGCATTGTCATTAATTTCAAATGTTGCCCCGTTCTTTATAGTAAAAACACCATCATCGGCAAGGATGATATTACCGCTGGAGTTACCTGTAAACTGACCGGTAATTTCAATATTTTTATAGGTTTTACTTCGGATAGTTTGTCCGCTGTTATTGTTACAATTGAACTGCACTACGCCACCAGTAAGCGTATAAGTGCCCGCCATATGGGGTTGTGGATTAGTTGTTCCGCTCAAAATCAATCTTCCGCCATCCATGGAGAGATTGGTATTCAGGTCACCAAAAACATGAATTCCCGCATCAACAGTGGTATTGCCGGTAATAAATATAGTACCGGCGGGGCTACAGGCATTGGATAGTTTTTTAACTCCACCTCCGGAAAAAATAAGGTTACTATAGTCATCTCTTTTAGTAATTTCCTGGTTGCCGGCCAATCCATATTCAACCGTACTGCCGGCATTTAGTGTGGTGGTAACACCGGGTATAGCACCATTGGTGCCGGTAAAATTATCCTTATCGCGGTTAATAAATGTTCCACTTAACTCAACGGTACCTCCACCGCCATTGATCACCTGACTTTCCCCG
>JANYFI010000075.1 GCA_025362765.1 Ferruginibacter sp.
TACCATACCGGATAAAAAACCCAATCCTGTACCCAAGGGAACAGCACGGATTAATATTTTATTCCTGTCAGTCAAAGGCCTTACGGGCCTTACTACCTGAAAAAAAAGTGCCACTGCTGAAAGCACCAGCACGCCGCCTAATATGAGGAAAAAAGTACGTTCAGAAAGTTTAAAAGTGGCGCCAAGCATGGCCGCAGGCACACTAAAAATAACGTAGGGAATTGCCTTTTTTAAAGACAGGTATCCTTTTGAATAAGCAATGATGCAGCCAATGGTAACTACGGCAATATTGCATAATAATGCGTGGGTACGAATGGTATTAAAGTCTGTTATAAAAAGACTAAGGATGGCCAGGTAGCTGGAACCTCCACCAAAGCCAACGCTGCTATATAAAAAAGCAATCAGCAGAAAAAGAAGGGATATAATTGCGATGGTTGCAACGTTCATTATAAAATTTATTTACCCAAAGATAAACCTCCATGCAAACTAAATACTTTGCGCCGGCAGTTTTCTTTTAATAAAAGCATTGCGGCCGAAACACTTCTGGCACCGGTTTGGCAGATGGTTATAACAGTTGCACTAAAATCAATTTCACCCTGGCGTTGCGCTAATTCGTTCAGCGGTATATTAGTCGCTCCCAATGATGATGCAGTACCAAATTCTTCCATCGTTCGCACGTCTATCAATATCAATTTTTTACCCGACTGTATCCATTCATTCAATGTAGTCCGGTCGATAGATGGCACATCACTGGTGCAAACAGGTACGGCATATACATCTTTCAGTTGCGCTATCCCGCAATTAGCGGCAATTGGCTTTACTGCTATTTTAAAATGTGACTGAGATAGGGTATCGATAATTAGTAATGTGCCGCTTAACGGGGTGCCTATGCCTGTTAAAATTTTAATGGCTTCCATTGCCTGGTAAGTTCCGATGAGTGCCGGCACTGTTCCTGGTACGCCCTGTTCATCACAGTTTAAAATAGTGTTTTGCCGGGCGTCATCTTCAGGAAAAATACAGCGATAAGTGGGACCGTTGTGATAGTTCAACACACTTACCTGTCCTTCAAAACCGTCCACAGCGCCATATATCAGCGGCTTGTTCAACAACACGCAACTGTCGTTTACAAGATAACGTGTACCAAAATTATCCGAGGCATCTATTACCAGATCGTAGTTTTTTATAATGGACAATGCATTATTTACTGTTAGAAAAGTATTGTAACAAATGATGTTCGTAGCGGAATTTTGTGCGCCTATTTTTTTTGATAAGACGGATAATTTTAATTGCCCTATTTCTGCTTCATCATACAAGGTTTGCCTGGGCAGGTTACTTAGGCTAATGGTATCCGCATCCACCAAACCAATGGTGCCTACCCCCATTCCGTTTAGGTATTGGGCGCAAGGCGTACCCAAGCCGCCCGCCCCTACTATCAGCACTGCCGCTTTTTCTAAAGCGTGTTGCGCTGGCCGCCCAAAACCTGCTAATTTTATTTGTTTGGAATATCTTTCTTCATTCATGGGTTGATGCTATCCTGTTTTTTGCTTCAAGATAATCGTTATAATGGTTGGCGTTAAATAGCTCGGCATCATCGGCCGGGTAGATCATTTTTATTTCCTGCGCCATTAAGAATTTTCTGGGGCAGGTACTACCCGCCTGGATATATTTTTCTGCCGCAAGCAACCCACCCGGTTCCCAAATTGCCAGTAAAGGTTCCGGCAATTTCGATGCATGGGTTGCATACGCAGTTGCTGGCTGCCCGATATCTCTTTGATTTATCAGTGCCTTAATTGTCTCATCTGTCACTAGTGGTAAATCAACCGCAATCACCAGCCAGGCTTTATCGGGGTATAAATGATGCGCCGATAAAATTCCATTCAACGGTCCTTTATACATGTTTTCATCTTCTATAAAAGTTTCGTCTTTCCGGAGTTGCACTACCTGTGCTGCCCTGCAGCTGATAAAAGTATGCTGGCAATATTTTTTTAGTAACTGGTATAAAAAACTACGCTGGCTGATAGACTCATGATACGCCAATTCACCTTTATCTGTGTTCATCCTGGTGCTTTTACCCCCCGCCAGAATCAGGCCGTATAAATCATTTTGCAAAATCACTTTTACCTCCTTTTTTTTCGAGCAAACGGGTTTCAGCAATAATGATATCATGTGACAATGCTTTGCACATGTCATATACTGTAAGTGCCGCAACAGAGGCCGCCGTTAAAGCTTCCATTTCCACACCTGTTTTACCTTCGCACTTTATAGTTGCCTTTATCAATAGTAAATTATTGCCTTTTTCTATCTCTATTTTTATTTTAGACAAACTCAATGGATGGCAAAGCGGGATTAAATCGGCAGTACGTTTAGCAGCCATAGTGCCGGCTATAATCGCCGTTGCAAAAATGCTACCTTTGCTGCTCAAAAAATCATCCTGAACCAATTGCTTAAATACTTCGGGAGGAAATTGCACGGCCGATTGTGCGGTGGCCGTGCGAACAGTAGTCATTTTTTCAGACACATCCACCATTTGTGGATTGCCTGCTTTATTAATATGCGACAAGGTATTATTACTTTTTTTCATCCGCCTATCAATGACATTGATTTTTTAAATTCGTTTTTTTCTTCCGCTTCAAAACCATCTTTAAACCTGTTATCTATAGCAGCTAATATCAATGGTTTTATTAAATCCGGCTGCGCATGTTGCTGCAGTAATTTTTTAAACGCTACACTTTCGTTTGTATAAAGACAGGTTTGTAATTCGCCTTTGGCAGACACCCGAATGCGGTTACATGTGCCGCAAAATGTTCTTGAAAAAGATGGAATAACGCCGAACGATCCCCTGCGATTTTGAATGGTATAATTTTCGGAAGTTGAACTGGCCGAATCATTCATCCGCTGAATTTGCGGAAACTTCGTTTGTATGTGATCAATAATTTTCAAGAAATCCCACTCAATTTTTTCAAAGCTTTTATTGTGACCGTTAAAGGGCATTTCTTCTAAAAACCGAACTGCGGTATTGTGTTCATGAGCAAAGTCGATAAACGGCAATATGTCATCTGTATTAAGCCCATGCATCACCACGCAATTAATTTTTACATTGAACCCGCTATGCAGCATCTGCAGCAGATTGCTATACACTACATCGAAATAATCGCGGCGGGTAATAAAATTAAATCTTGTTTTATCAAGACTGTCCATGCTTACATTGACATTAAGAATACCCAGTGCTTTTAAGTCAGTTATATGTTCTCCAATTAAGGTTGCATTGGTGGTAATGGAAATTTCTTCCAGCCCTTTTATCGTCGCCAGCCGGTGCAAAAAGTCCATCAACCCTTTTCTTACAAATGGCTCACCGCCCGTGATCCTGATTTTTGTAATACCCAGTTCAATAAAAGTGGCCGCAAGCAAATACATTTCATCCCAACTAAGCAGTTCACTATTGTGTGAAAAAGCAACCCCTTCAGCAGGCATACAATATTGGCAGCGCATGTTGCAGTTATCCGTTACCGATAACCTTAAATAATTGATAACCCTGTTGTGATTGTCTGTCAGCATCTTTCTTATATGAGCCTGGTCCTTTCTGTTTTTTATAACAATTAAAATCGATTTACCTAATATACTATCCGCCGCTAACGGGTGGGATCAAGGCTACTTCATCTCCCTTATTTATCATGGTTTCATCGGCCGCATATTCGCTGTTGACGGCCACGGCCAAAGAAGGCAGCTTTTCAAGCGCAGGATATTGACTAAAAAGAGATGCTTTAAATGTGGCAACGCTTAAAGGATAATTACCGACATCAAAAACTGTAAAAAGATCACCCGTTATTTCTTTCGCCCTGCCAAAGGAAATTATTTTCATATTCGTTTCATTTACACATCAACATGTGTTGCTGTTATCAAAGGCAAATATCCATAAATATAAGCAGGCGAAATGGTAAAAGCTGAATTATTCCTATTTTAGCAATAGTTTAAACGCGTATTAAACATACTCAATAAAAAATCCGGTTTACCGAAGCGACAAGAATTATTTAAGTCCCCC
Organism: Ferruginibacter sp.; assembly: GCA_025362765.1. Classification (GTDB taxonomy): domain Bacteria; phylum Bacteroidota; class Bacteroidia; order Chitinophagales; family Chitinophagaceae; genus Ferruginibacter. Next base: position 4,040 of record JANYFI010000075.1, read on the forward strand.
ATGCGGAGGGGCATTAAAATTTTAGTAAGCGGGTCTGTGTATGAGGCAGAACAATGGGTATACAGCAGCGCAAAATAGGTTGCAACAAATGACGAGATCAGTAAATTGGCCGGATTTTGTCAGGAAGGCTTACTTTGCCGAGACAAAGACGCAGAAGGTTAGTCAGCGCATATTGCTTGCCTTACATCATTGCGACAAGTGCAGGAGTTCATCATTTTGGAGAGGTGCTTGCGCCAATGGAGCGACAGATTACCACTCAGATAAAAAAAGGCTGATGGATATTGTTGTATTGGATGGCTTTTGATGTACAAGCAGTAGTAACTCTCACTGCCACATTTTAGAAAGCAATTGCTTTTTTCTAAAACGATTCCACAGCACATACAGGTTGTTTAATAAATCTGCCTGAAAATCTTCCAGGCTTTCTTTATCTACTCCTGCTGCGCCGGCATTCGCTTTTACTTTCCGGTAAGCTGCCTTTACCATTTCTTTCGTAATCGGTACAGTACTTGCTTTTGTCTCAAACATTTAATCATCCTCATTTTAAAGTTGTCAAAATATTTTCGAACGATATGATGGATGCTCTTGGCTCACCTTCATTACAAAGGCTTCTTCGCTACTACAGCATCATCCGCCATCCTTACCAGCATTGGTATTCAGCCTCCTGAATAGTTTCCACTTGTGCCTTTTCCTTCGCATCTGATAAGGGCTTCCCGTGTTAAGAGTCATGCCACCTATAGGACGACCGCCTCATAGCCAATATGCAAGTGCCTGCTATGATCTTCACTTTCAATCATTATAAATCAAGGCAAGTATATTTTTTCGCAGCTTAGAGGATTAATTTCCTACAAACAGTTTCAAACCATTGTCAACAGGCACTTTGGTGACTATAAGATCAGGAATTTAATTGTTGGAAGCAATTTTTGCGCATGGCCTTTGGCCAAC
>JANYFI010000158.1 GCA_025362765.1 Ferruginibacter sp.
CGTGCGTATTTCACAACCGCGACAATGATCATCGCTGTTCCGACAGGTATAAAAATTTTTAGTTGGCTTGCGACACTATGGGGTGGTGTTGTCGTTCTAAAACCACCTATGCTCTTTGCACTTGGTTTTATATTTCTTTTCTGCTTATCCTATAGATATACTTCCTGAAATAATTGCCGTGACGTTGTGTGGTTTATTTTTTACTGACTATTAGATGGTCAACATGTGCTTTTTTTAGTTGCTTTATCCAAGTTTTTATTTTTATGTTGCCATATACTTTATAAACCCAATCAACCAAATAGTTATGAGACCTACAGTTTTTACGAAAGTCTTTATCTTGTTGTTTTCCGCCTCTTTTATTTTTTTATCCTGTAAAAAGGAAAAAGTAGCTACCGATAATAGTTCTGCAGTGAAAACAGGCTGGATTACCACCGGTATCTGGAAACAGAAAGACCTCGTCCTGGCTTACCCGATAGATTTTGCCGGCAGCAGTCTTCCGGTTGGCTTTAGTATTTATAATATAACAGATTATCTGCCGCTTTCAGGCCCTCTAATAACCTGTACCCAAAACAATACATATACTTTTAAAGGAGACAGCAGCTATGCTATTACAGGATGTACCGAACTGATGTTGCCCACCGCCGGCAATGCGGGCAAATGGAGACTGGAAGTATATGATGCTGTACTTAGGCTCACTTCAGTCGATAATAAGTCACAGCCCTATTGGACCAACAATATTACTGCTACGCAATGGAGTATTGGTTTAACCCTGTACGTTGTTGAAGCAGATGCAAATATTCCGGTAAATCTACTGCTGGAAAAACAATAATTCTAAAAACTCAATTCACACTTCTACTAACTCCTTAAAGTAATTCTTATGCCAAAACATTGGTTTATTATCCGACTATTGCCTTTTGTTGTTTTGTTAATGAGTTGTTATGCAATAACTGCCCAGGATATAGCCTTCTCCAATACCGGGCAGGCTAAAAATAATGAGTATGTTACAGCCCTTTCTGCTACAAGCGGGCTAATACAATCTACATCGGTTTTATCCGATTTTCCTGTACGAGGTACGGTAACAGATGCCAAAGGCGGTGTCGTTGGTGTAACCGTTACTGAAAAGGGTACGTCAAATGCAACTGTAACTGATAACAAGGGTAATTTTTCCATTACAGTAAAAGCTCCGAACAGCATTCTTGTATTTAGTTCGGTAGGGTATAAAGATGTAGAAATAGCGATAGCGGGGAAGTCGAAGTTATCGGTTACTATTGAGAACAACACAAACGATTTGTCAGGCGTGGTAGTTACCGCACTTGGTATTACCAGGGCTAAAAAGTCGTTAGGATATTCCATAGAAGAAGTGGCAGGTAAAGAAATGAACCGGGTAGCGCAGGAAAATGTGCTAAATGCTATTTCAGGTAAAGTAGCAGGGGTTACTATTAATCAAACAGGTGGTGCCGGTTCTTCCGTTAGTATGATTATCAGGGGGGCCACTTCGCTAAGCAGCGATAATCAGCCATTATTTGTAATTGATGGTGTCCCCATCGCCAGCGGCCTCAACAATATAAGCCAGATAGGCAATGACAACCGGGTAGATTATGGTAATTCTATTTCGGGCATCAATCCCGATGATATTGAAAGTGTATCTATTTTAAAGGGCCCTAGCGCCGGTGCTTTGTATGGGTCCCGGGCAGGCAATGGTGTAGTGTTGATTACTACTAAAACAGGCAAAGGATTGAAAAAAGCAACCGTAACTTTTACTTCTAATACAGTTTTCGAAAAGCCATATAAATTTTTAAAGTGGCAAACTCAATTCGGATCAGGACAGTTTTCAGCTATTCCCGCTAATATTTCAGGCAACCCACTTACAGATCCATTTGGCGGCCTGATACAGGAAAATGTAGGCGCTACTTTTGGCGGGGAATTGGATAAAGGCTACAACGCAGTGCAATGGAATAGCCCCGTTGATGCAAATGGCGATAAAATTGCCACTCCCTTAGTATCTCATGCCAATAATGTTAAAAATTTTGTACAAACTGGTATAACATCCACCAATGGTGTTTCATTAGCCGGTAATACAGAGATGATCAATTATCGCCTCTCTTACGCAAACATGACCAACAGGGGAATTATACCAAATTCAGATCTGTTTCGGAATACCCTTAACATTAATTCAAGTCTTAAAGTAAACAGTAAATTGCGGTTAAGTACCAACATTGATTTTAGCCGTAATAATTCCAACAACCGCCCTGCGGGCGAAAGAGGAACCAATCCATTACAATGGGCTTATTATGTTTCCCCGCATATAGACATACGTGATCTTAAAAATTATTGGGAACCCGGACAAGAAGGTTTGCAACAGAGAACTCAATATGACGGATCATATAATAATCCTTATTTTCTCGCCTATCAGGTGAACAACTCTTTTGTACGTGACAGGGTGTATGGCAATATTAAAGCCGACTGGCAAATAGCGCCGGCATTCAGTTTAATGCTTCGTTATGGCTTAGATAATTATGGCGAACAAAGGCAAACTAAAATTGCCAATAGCTATACGGATGATCCCAATGGAGCTTATGGTATTATTAACTTAAAAAACCTGGAAAGCAATGCGGAATTCCTTGCTACTTACAAGAAAAAGGTGGGCAACTTCAATGTTTCTGTATCAGCAGGTGCCAATACCCGTTATCAAACGGGAAGTTCAGTAACTACAGCCACTAAAGGTGGTACAGGTTTAATTGTTCCGGGAGTGTATACCATTCAGAACATTCTTCCCGCAAACCTTGACTATGGAAGCAGTATTTATAAAAAAGGAGTCAACAGCATTTACGGCATGGCGAATGTTGGATATAAGGATATGGTTTACCTGGATCTGAGTGGCCGTAATGACTGGTCCAGTACACTTCCTGATGCACAGCCTTACTTTTATCCATCTGCTTCTTTAAGTGTATTGATAAATGAAATAGCCCATTTAACTTCTAAAAATATTAATTTAATCAAGCTTCGGGGTAGCGTTGCACAGGTTGGAAATGATGCAAGCCCTTATCAATTATTATCAGTCTTGGGTAATGCTGGTACCTGGGGCAATGTACCAAGATTAGGAACCTCTGGCACCTTATTAAACCCTTACCTGAAGCCTGAAATTGCCAAGTCTTATGAAGGAGGTGTTGATTTAACCCTTTTTAATAACAGGGTACATTTTTCAGGTTCGTATTATGTGGTGGATAATAAAAACCAGATATTCAGTACAGAGCTTCCTCCATCAACCGGTTATAATTCAAGGAACATTAATGCAGGATTATTAAGAAGCCGTGGTATTGAACTTACATTAGGAGGCACACCGGTTATTACAAAAAATTTCAGATGGGATATAAGCGCTAACTATACAAGAAATAGAACAAGAGTGATGGAACTTACTACCGAACAGCCTTATTTCTATTTTTGGGATGATGCCAATGCGATTGCACGAACTTATGTAGGAGAAGATATTGGCGATATATACGGACCGGAAGTAAGAACTGTAACAGATAAGTCATCTCCATATTATGGTTATCCATTGTTAGGGTCTTCTGATGGAGGCGCAAAATGGGTAGCCATCCAGGCAGCCAATACCAGGAATAAAATAGGTAACTTTAATCCTAAATTTATATTGGGCGTACAGACATCTTTGACGTATAAAAACTGGACGTTAAATATGACGGCTGACTGGAGAAACGGAGGCAAATTTATTTCTCAAACCTACCGGTATGGAATGGAAGATGGAAGAGCGTCTACCCAGTTTAGCCAGTTTTTTAATGCCGGTACTATGAGTGGAAAAGAACTACGTGATTACTTGGTAGCCCATGCAGATCAATTGATAAAAGTTCATAACGGCATTTTTCCCCGGGTTGGCTGGCCAACGCCGGAACACACCAGTTTCCCTTTTGAATATAGTGGTATAAGGCTTCCTTATGGCGGACTTTTTATTCCCGGCGTATATGCTACCGGCTATGATGCACAAGGTAACCCCACAGGATATGCAGAAAACCTGGGAGAGAATGTGCTGGGTGATGATCCCAATAATCCCAATGCAACTATGCCGCTGCCTTATGCCGCAGCCGATCCATGGGACTTTGCGCAACCCTGGCTCTTTGACGCCTCTTACCTTAAGTTAAGGGAAGTATCTATATCGTATTCATTTCCGGCCAAAATTGCTAAATCATTAAAACTGCAGGATGCCAGCCTTTCGGTATACAGTAGAAATATCATGTTGTGGACGGCAGCCAAAATTAATATTGATCCTGAAAATGCCTACCAACCTACCACTGGTACACAAGGCGGCGTACAATTCAAACAAGGTATTGAAAGGTATAATGTAACCCCATGGGCAATACCCGTGGGTATTAAATTAAATGTAATTTTTTAAGTCAGCCAAATACCAAATGATCATGAAAAATAAAATATTGATAGCGTTTATAATGCTTTTGTCAACTGCTATTTTTTCTTGCACCAAGAGCCTGAAAAAGATGAATGAAAATCCCAATGGAGCGGACCCGGCAACAGTAAATCCAAACCTGGTATTGTCTACCGTATTAACACAATCCGGCCAGGCCTTCGTAGCCCTTGGCTATGGCGATATCGCTGGTGTAATGCAGCATACCCAACTGGACGGATGGGGGGGTGGCCACAATGAATACGATTGGGGTGGCAGCAATAGCTGGTCGGGCTATTATGATATTTTACGCAACAATCAATTTGTGTACAACAAAGCAGTAGCCTTACAATACGAATTGCACCAGGGCATATCGTTGGTTATGAAATCAATGATTTTTGGTTTAATAACTGATTTGTGGGGTGATGCTCCTTATTCACAGGCATTGAAAGGAGATATAGGCACCCCCGAAACTACTTTTCCTGTATTTGATCCCCAACAAAAAATTTACGAAGGGATATTGGCCGATCTGGATGCCGCCAATACCCTGTTATCTAAACCCCAAAGTGAATATAAAGGCGGCGTTGATGCGGCCGATGTATATTATGGAGGAGATGCGTCAAAATGGCGCAAGCTGGCCAATTCACTGGCATTAAGATATTTTATGAGGATATCCGAAAAAATGCCCGACGTTGCCAAAGCTGGTATAGAAAAAATAGTGAACAGCCCGGCACAGTATCCCATTATCACTATACCTGCAGATGATGCTACTATGGGTTTTCCCGGTAATAGCGATGGCGATTCGTGGCCTTCAAATGCCACTTATAATTCCGATAGCAGCAATTATAGAAGAATAAAAATGTGTAACACTTTTGTAAAAGCCCTGGAAGGATTGAACGACCCAAGGATTGCTGTTTTTGCCAATAAAGTAGAAACTTTTTTGATGGTAAAAGCTGGCTTACCTGCCGGAACAGACATGATAAAGGACACCATTGTGGCAGGTGAAAACAGGAAAGTTCGTTATTTATCCAACGATGTGTTGTTGGCTAAAGGCTTAACGGTAAACGATATCAATCAGGATGTAAATTATGTTGGCCTGCCGGTAGCTTTAGCCGGCCCGCAAGCGTATAATTTAAGTCCCGATTTAAACCAGGCTTCGCATAACCCTCATGTATCATGGGTAAATTCAAATTTTGCTAACGCAAAAAGCGGTATCAAAGTAAAATTGATGACGGCTGCTGAAGTGCATTTTATTTTAGCTGAAGCTACCGCGGTAAAAGGCTGGAATGCCGGAGATGCCCAGTCGCATTATAACGCAGGCATAGCCGCATCATTCGCTGCCTGGGGTATAGGTGCTGCAGCAGCAGACTATATTGCGCAACCCGAAGTTGCTTTTGATGGCACATTACACCAAATCATCCAGCAAAAATGGATTGCAAGCTGGTCTGCAGCCACGGAATCCTGGTTTGACTGGAGAAGAACAGGCTTTCCTGAATTGCATGGGGTGCAGGGCCGAACCATAGCAAAAGAATTACCCGTTAGATTTTATTATCAGTTGGATGAAAGAAATCTTAATGGAGCGAATGTTGACGCCGCAAATGCATTATTAGAAACTACCCAGTACTCTAACTTCGGCGCAGATGGCGCTAAAAATAGCCCCTGGTCTAAACCATGGATTATTCAGGGCACAGGTAAACCCTGGTAAATTTTATTATTAATAAATGCAGGTTGTTCAATAAGGTTTAGTAAGATGCATTGCGCCGATACTTCAATAAAATATGTGTGTATATGAAAAGAAAATTAATATCCTGCCTGCTGGTGTTGATTTTAATACAGGGCTTTAACAGTAATGCACAACTCTTTAAAGCCGCGGCTGCTATGAGAGTCATTACGCCCAATCCATTGTTGCCTGTTTCTGGTGGCGTTGGCATACCAAAGCCTTCCAGTATAAAGCAAGGTGAGTTAACGGCAAGAGTGCTTGTTTTGGAAAAAGGGGATACCCGTATCGCCATAGTAAATGTAGATAACCTGGGCTGGTCATCCATACTGGGCGATAAATCCAGGGCGTTGATAAAAGGTATTGCACCCGAAAATATTTTAATAGGCTGTACCCATACCCACAGCGCACCGGATGCCTACGCTTTTCCTGATGAAACGGGTAAAAGCAGTGCTGATTTACATTACCTCGATTGGTGTACCCAGCAAATTGCCGATGCGGTTAATGAAGCCATAAAAAATCTTGCCCCTGCTTCTTTAAAAATTGCCGTCGGCGAAGCCAAAGGAAAAATTGCCTATAATTATTATGCCGATCAATTGTACGATCCCCGTTGCGGGATAATTCAGGCCATCGCCACTTCTGGTAACAA
>JANYFI010000204.1 GCA_025362765.1 Ferruginibacter sp.
TCACCACCACCAAAGACAAAGCTTCCAAACCTGTAGGAGTTTTCAAAAAGATTAAATGCCTTCCTATCCTTCCATTCCTGTTTACGGGCAGTTTCACTTAAGTAACCAGCAATTAAAAAAATAAGTACAAACAGCCAAATATTTGTCCAACGAATTTGTTTGGGCTTTATCTTTTCTAATTGAGGTATACGCTTACTGCTTAAATTAGTAACTATGCCACCCAAAATAAAAAGGACTGGGAATACCCAAGGTGTCTTAAATAACAGAAAGGTTATAATAGTTACAACTACCATTATAATTCTGGTAATTAAATTTTTGATAGATATTTTATAAGTACGTACAACAGCATAAGCTAAAAAACCAATAGCCATGGATTGTATGAATTGAAATGCACTTGTCTGCAGGTGCGCTGACCCAATTTTACCAATTATAAAAGATAATAATCCCATAAAAATACAGGCTGGCAAAATCCAAATAATTAAAGTAGCAATAGCTAATGGTATGCCACCTCTTTTATAACCAATTAATGTAAGTGTTTGAGTAGAAGATGCCCCCGGCAACATTTGGCAAAAAGAAACATATTCCATCAATTCCTCTTTTGTAACGTCTCTTCTTTTATCTACAAAAGTTTTCATCATCATCCCTAAATGCCCTTGCGGCCCACCGAATGCGGTAATACTGTGTAGTAAAACTGATTTAAGAAATGGTATATGTCTTAAAAAGTACAATAGTAGTTATATAAATAAAATATCCATTATCCAAAAGTGAATGAATATATGTGAACAATTAAGTGTGCAAAATTATAATACTTTAAGAAGTTATGCTTTTAATCCAATTTCCCGTAAGCGTTCATCAAGGTACTCACCCGCAGTGGCATCAGTATATACTTTTGGATGGATGTTATCAATACAACTATCCAGGCAACGTAAACTCATACTTGATTTTGGATGCAGGAAAAAAGGTATTGAAAACCTGGAAGTATGCCAAAGTTCCTTTGCAGGATTTACAACCCTGTGAGTTGTACTGCGTAATTTATTATTTGTAAAGCGTTGCAGCATATCGCCGACATTTACTACAATTTGTTCTGGCAAAGAAGTTACCGGTACCCATTCATTTTTCTTAGTCAGAATTTGTAAACCATCTGCCGAGGCACCAACTAACAAGGTAATTAAGTTAATATCCTCATGCTGTTCAGCCCTTATGGCACTTTCAGGTTCTACCATAATTGGTGGATAATGTATGGCACGCAAAATAGAATTTCCATTGTATACATAATCATCAAAAAAAAATTCATCTAAACCAAGATAAATAGCAATGGCCTGTAATAATGATTTTCCAGATTTTTCAAAAGCACGATAAGCTTTTTCAAATATTTCGTTAAAGCCATTAATTTCTTTTACAGAAATATTTGGCGGATATTCTTCTTCCTTAAAATTATCTAAAGGAACTTGCCCATATTGATAAAATTCTTTTAAGTCTGGCGCATCATAACCCTTTGCATGTTCTTTACCAAAAGAAGTATACCCTCGCTGACCGGCTAAAACCGCATCTTCATAAGTTTTTTTTTGAGAAGAGGGAAGTGAAAAAAATTGCTGTACTTCTTTATATAAACTATTAATTAAGGCATCTGAAATACCGTGATTTTTAACCGCCACAAAACCTACTTCTTCATATGCATTACCTAACTCTTTTACAAAAACAGCTTTTCTTATTTTATCTCCACTTAAAAATTCAGCCAGGTCAATAGATGGTATTGCCATAATATTTTTTTAAAAAATTAAATAAGAAAATGACTTAAATATTATAATTAATAAATATATTAATTATATAGATATTTATAATCCGTATTGTTTGCTAATTGCCAGCATTCTCTCAATTGGTTTTTTTGCAGCAACTAATAAATCCTGTGGCATTATAATTTCCGGCGTTTCATATTCCATGCATAAATACAGTTTTTCCAGCGTATTTAACTTCATATGTGGACAATCGTTACAAGCACAACTGTTATTAGGCGGTGCTGGTATAAAAGTTTTGTGAGGGCTGCTTTTCTGCATTTGGTGCAATATACCGGTCTCTGTTACAACAATAAACTCAGTGGCTGCATTCTCTACAGAATACTTTAATAAGCCTG
>JANYFI010000208.1 GCA_025362765.1 Ferruginibacter sp.
TCGTAGTAACAATCAATGGCGATAGGTTGAATTGTGGCAGAACCGCGTTGCTATCGCCGCTGTGTATGCCTGCAGGTTCAATGTGTTCCATCACACCCAGGAAGCGGAAATTGACGCCATATTCGATGGAGAAGAATTTCACATCATGGGTGTGATGGAACACATTGAACCTGCAGGCATACACAGCGGCGATAGCAACGCGGTTCTGCCACAATTCAACCTATCGCCATTGATTGTTACTACGATGGAACATTATGCAGAAAAAATAGCCCGCAAGCTAAATATTAAAGGACTTATCAATATTCAGTTTGCCATTAAAGATGGCAACGTATTCGTAATTGAAGCTAACCCAAGGGCTAGTCGAACTACGCCTTTTATTGCTAAAGCCTACCAGATACCTTACCTGAATATTGCGACTAAAATTATGCTGGGTGTAAATAAAATAAAAGATTTTACCTACGATAAAAAACTACAGGGATTCGCCATTAAAGAACCTGTTTTCTCTTTCAATAAATTCCCCGGCGTTAGCAAAGAATTAGGACCTGAAATGAAGAGCACCGGTGAAGCAATCCGTTTTATAAAAGATTTACGTGATCCCTATTTCAGGCAGTTGTACAAAGAGCGCAGCATGCATTTGAGCAAGTAGCGGATTTTTTTATATTTGGGTATGAAATTTCAGATGGAAAACTTTATTGCTGATGTAAAGAGCTTTCTTCACGACGATGTGTCCGGTGAAGAATTTTTTAATTTTTGTCAGCAAAATCGTGACCTTAGGTTAGAGAAAGATAGTAATAAACAAATCTACATACTGGCACCTACCGGCCCTTAATACCGGATCTTATAACTCAGGTATTAATTCAGCAGTATACGTTTGGAACAAGAAGTCTAATGCAGGCAAAGTATTTGATTCTTCTACAGGTTTTACACTTCTTGACGGAGCTGTTTTTTCACCAGATGCGGCATGGATTAGTAATACTAAATTGAGTTTGCTTACCGAAGATGACAAAAAAAAGTTTGCTGTCGTTTGCCCTGACTTTGTAATAGAATTAAAAAGTCCATCCGATAATCTCAAACAGTTAAAAAGCAAGATGTTGCAATGGATTGAAAATGGCGCTGCTTTGGCATGGCTGATCGATCCTGAAAAAGAACAGGTATTTATTTATCGTGCTGACAATAGTGTAGAAATTATGAATGGCTTTACCAACAAACTCTCCGGCGAAAATATATTGCCCGGTTTTGAACTGGATCTGCAAATAATTCAGTAGCACTTTCATTTTATATTTTTTATAAGTATCTTGGAGTATGTCAAAACCATTTGATATACCCGTTTGGAAAAAAGCGCCCTTCATTAGATTGCTGCTGCCCTTAATTGCAGGCATATTGCTGGAATGGTATTTAAAGATACCTGTGGCAATTGGCCTGATGGCCGTAATAAGTTTCTTCATCGCTTATTTGCTATTTTTTTTATTTCCATTTGCTGTACAATTTAAACTTCAGGCAATCCGGTCCGTTATTTTAAACTTACTCCTGATAAGCGCCGGCGTGCTCATCACCTGGCAAAAAGATGCCCAACACAACAATAACTGGTTTGGCCAATGGTACCAAAACGGTGATTATTTAATAGTTCGTATTAACGAACCCCCGGTTGAAAAAGCAAAGTCTTATAAAGCGGAAGGTTATGTAGAAGCCGTAATTCACAATAATGAAACAATTAAATGTGAAGGAAAAGTACTGTTGTATTTTGCAAAGGATTCGCTGATGCCATTGCTGCAATATGGTGATAAAGTCTTGCTGAATAAAAATCTGCAGCGCATCAAAAATTCCGGCAATCCAGGTGCCTTTAATTACCAGCAGTATGCTGCTTTCCAGTTAATTTTTCACAATGTTTTTTTACAAAAAAACAATTGGGTTTTGTTGGATGATGAAAATGTAAACCCGTTCCGGCAATTTATCTTTTCATCACGGTCATCCATTTTAGCGGCTTTACAAAAAAATATACCGCAGGGAAAAGATGAATTGGGTATTGCAGAAGCGTTGCTGATCGGCTATACCAATGATCTTGATAAAGACCTTGTGCAGGCTTACAGCAATACAGGCGTAGTGCATATTATCGCTATTTCAGGCATGCACCTGGCACTTATTTACGGATTGCTTGTGTGGATGTTTGCACGCATTCCGGGTATAAAAAAATCAAAAACTATACAGGTAATATTAATCCTTGCCTGCCTTTGGTTGTTTGCATTGCTTACGGGTGCGGCCGCGTCTGTGTTGCGGTCCGCAGTAATGTTTACTTTTATCGCTGTAGGTAAAAATCTTTCCCGCCAATCTTCTATTTATAATTCATTGGCGGGTTCCGCTTTTGTAATGCTGTGTTACAATCCTTATTTTTTATGGGATGTAGGTTTTCAATTATCATACCTCGCCGTGGTGGGCATTATTGTTTTTCAAAAATCAGTTTATAATTGGTTGTATTTTAAAAACAAACCGCTGAATGAAATCTGGAAACTGATGGCCATTTCGCTCGCTGCGCAAGTACTTACCTTTCCTATCTGTATCTATTATTTTCACCAGTTCCCTAACCTTTTTTTAATTACCAATATCATAGCCGTACCCTTATCAAGTGTGATATTGTTCGCAGAGATAGGGCTGGTATCACTTTCGTGGATTCCTTATATAGGCATTTACCTGGGTAAATTAGTGGGCTCGATGGTTTGGCTGATGAACAGCGCCATTCGACTGGTAAGCGAAATATCTTTTGCAGTCTGGGATAATATCCCGGCTTCCATTGTCAGCACCTGGTTATTATACGCCTTTGTATTTGCAATAGGTGCCTGGCTAATCAATAAAAATAAAAACGCCTTTCGGCTTGCCGCATTGTTCTTACTGGCATTTGTTTTTGTGCAAGGCTTTGAAAGCTGGCAAATAAAAAAACAACAAAAAATAATTGTATACAATGTGCCTCAACACCAGGCTATTGACTTTGTAAGCGGAAACGAGTATCATTTTATTGGCGACAGCATTTTGCTGGAAGATGGCGTGTTGCAAAATTTCCATTTAAAGCCAGCCAGGATCAGCCTTCAATTAAGCCGCCGCAGCGATTCTTTGCCCACCGTTTTTCAGCAACACCCATTTTACCTGTTTGGCAATAAAAAGATTTTGGTTATAGACAAGCCTGTCATTTTTGAACCGCAGCAAAAAAAGATAGCGGTGGATATCATTATTATTTCTAAAAACCCTTCTGTGCAACTGGCACAACTGGTAAAGGTTTTTGATTGCGAACAATATATTTTTGATGCGTCCAACAGCATACGAAAAATAGCCCGGTGGCAAGAGGAATGTGCTACGTTGAAACTGATATATTATTCTATTCCGGCCAATGGCGCTTATGTTTATAACATTCCCATTTAAGTCATTATTTTTGTGGCAATGTTTACATGGTATAAAAATTTTGTTCATCAAACAGCCGCTGTCTCTATTGTGTAGTCACTTTCTTTTACGCAAGGCAAGTATAATGCCGTTGCTTTTACTATATATATACAGTTGGCTCCCCAATGGCGCAAGTGCTGCTAACACCAAAACAGCTCAACAAAAACAGTCTCCTATTTATTATGTTCCGGCAATTGCTGCGCCTTTTTTAAAAGATACATTGCCCAAATATTCTACCGATACCATTGTTATTCCTTTTGAGTATAAACAGTCTGCGCTGTTTCAGCCATTTACTTTTAAAGCCATTGACAGCGTAATTAATATCCTATTAGGGCAGGATGACGTGCTGCTGTCCATTAACGGCTATGCACATGTGGATGAAGCGGGCGACTCCATTTGTTATTATCTTTCATTGAACAGGGCATTGGTAATTAAAGACTACGTATTGGGAAGGGGAATCGATAGTTCGAGAATTATTTCATTAAAAGGCTGGGGAAATATAAGATCGAAAAACCGTAAAACCAACGCTGAAATATTACGCTATAATTGCAGGGCGGAAATAATGCTAGATTATCCCTTGCCCCCGCCACCAAAGCCAGTGAATGACCGGGATGAAGATGGCGTAGCCGATGAAGTAGATGACTGCCCCGATGAATATGGAGAAATACTAAAATATGGCTGTCCAGACAGAAATATTATTATAGTTCCTTTTGAGCCAAGCCAATATTCTCTTTTTTCAATTTCCTATACTGTATTAGATAGTGTAAAAGCTGTTTTAGCAAAAGACCCTCAAATCAAAATATCCATTGCAGGCTATGCCTATAAAACCGAAGGCGCAGAACTGGCTTGCAGAAAACTATCGGGTGAACGGGCCGATATTGTAAAACGGTACCTTTTAAGCCGCGGTATTGGTGCCGAAAGAATTATATTGGTGAAAGGGTTAAGTAAATCAAAATTCATCACTGCCGGCAGAAATCCGCAAGAAATAATCCGTAATTCAAGGGCAGAAATATCACTGATTAAAAATTGATGCCGCAAACAAAACTGCGTGATTGACCCGCCTTTTCGCTTTAGCCTGTTTACAATTTGAGGGTAATCTAATTAGCCCCGGGTTATTTCCCTCCATCAAAAATCTTACTTTTGCGGAATTATTAAAAACCGGCTATACACGTAGCCGGAGATCCACCACAAAAAAATCAAATGAACAAAAAAATTCAGTCAGCGCTTATTTCCGTTTTTTATAAAGATGGGTTAGAAAATATAATCAAAGCATTGCATCAGCTTGGTATTACCATCTATTCAACCGGTGGCACACAACAATTTATCGAAGCACTCCATGTTCCCTGTATTCCGGTGGAATCCTTAACCAGTTATCCCTCTATTTTAGGCGGACGTGTTAAAACCCTTCATCCCTCGGTATTTGGCGGTATTTTGGGCAAGCGAAACGATGCAACCCATTTGCAGGAAATGAAACAATACAATATTCCGGAAATTGACCTGGTGATTGTGGATTTATATCCTTTTGAAGAAACCGTAGCGGCGGTGAATGGCCCCGGCTTTCAAGCCGGTGAAGAAGAAAAAGAAAAATTAATCATTGAAAAAATCGATATCGGAGGTCCTTCGATGATAAGGGGTGCTGCAAAAAATCATGCGGATGTGGTGGTGGTTGCGGCAAAAAAAGACTATGGGCTGTTGGAACAAATTTTAAAAGATCAACAAGGCCAGACTACGCTGGAGCAGCGGCGCACCTTTGCTATAAAAGCGTTTGATGTTTGCACCGGGTATGACCTTGCGATATCCAATTATTTCAATCAAACAGCTTTCGCCAATCCATTTGACAAAACCAAAACGGTATTGCGCTATGGTGAAAATCCGCACCAGCAAGGTATTTTTTATGGTAACAAGGAAGAAATATTTGACAAATTACACGGCAAGGAATTATCTTACAATAACCTGGTTGACGTAGATTCGGCAGTACAATTAATACAGGAATTTAACAACGTGGCTGCTAACAATATCCCTCCGTCAGGGAATGGGGAACAATCCGCTGTATTTGCCATCATCAAACACACCAATCCCTGCGGAATTGCCATAAGACCAACAGTAAAAGAAGCCTGGGATGCGGCATTAGCGGGAGATCCGGAAAGTGCATTTGGCGGCGTGTTGGTTTGCAATGCACCGATTGACAAAGCTACCGCTGAAGCTATAAACGAAATATTTTTTGAAGTACTGATTGCGCCATCTTTTAACGCTGATGCACTGGAAATTCTACAGACAAAAAAGAACCGTATACTTTTGGTACAAAAAAAGACGCAGGCAGCCACGCACCAGTTTAAATCTGTTTTAAACGGAACCCTCACCCAGCAAAATGATACCGGTAATTTTACTGACTGGAAAGAAGCGGGTGGCAGAGAAACCACGGCCGAAGAAAAAGAAGACCTCGCCTTTGGTAATTTAATTGCGAAACATTTAAAAAGCAATTCCATCGCCCTGGTGAAAAACAAACAGCTTATCGGCAAAGGTTGCGGACAAACATCCAGGATCGATTCACTACGCCAGTCAATAGAAAAAGCAAAACAATTTAATTTTAATTTATCCGGTGCAACGTTGGCCAGTGATGCATTTTTCCCTTTTGATGATTGTGTAAAAATAGCCCATGCGGCGGGCATTAGTTCCTTTATACAACCCGGCGGTTCTATCCGCGATAAGGATTCAATTGAATACTGTAAACAAAATAATCTCGCTATGGTAATTACCGGACTGCGTCATTTTAAACACTAGGTCGGGAAGCCTTTGGCCCGGGCAATCAATGAAAATATTAGCCAATAATATCATTGCTAAAACACCTTTTAACAGGCCCGGCGGCAAGCCCGTGCTGGCATTAATATGGGTATGTTTTTTTGGGGCACTACCTGGATAGCTTCAAAGGAAGGCGTTAAATATATTCCGGCCATTCAATTGTGTGCCATACGCCAAATAATTGGCGGCAGTATTTACCTGTTGTATTTTTTATATACAAGGCATCCCTGGCCCAGGGGAAAACAGTAGGTTACGATCGCCATTGGTGGTGCCGTTACTATTGCGGGCATTTACCTGGTGAATGAGCGCTTTAGAAAACCTGTAGTTATAAAGTAAAAACATGTTGGGCAATGGCGGCTAAAAATTTTTCATACATTGCGCCCCAGCCAAGGTACAATTTATCTGCCCCTATCATATGATTGTGCCAGACGGGAATTAGTGTTCCATTTACTTTTTTACAGGTAAGATAATATGTCATTAATTCTCCGTAAGCTTCCTCGGCAGTTAATTTTTGTTCGTAAAAAGAATTGGCTTCCATAAAACAAAATGGATGGATTCGCAAGCTGGTAACTTCGTCTTTTTCAAGATCATACCAGTTAAACGAAGCAGCAACTGAAGCCCTGAAACCATTGATACTGCCATATCCCATGCTATAATCACCTGCAATACCTTCCCGCAGAAGTAAACGGTATCCTTCGGGTAAATTAAAGCGGATATAGTGTTGGCGGCTGAGTTTTATTTCTTGTCCACTCATTTGTTTTAAGCTTTCAATTTCTTTTTTTAACAGGGAAGAATCATCCCCGCTTTGCCAGGATGGATGAATCCCAACAGTGTATTTTTCGGCATGGCTTTTTACCAGTTGTTGCATGGCTTTGGTTGACGGCAGGATATTCTTGTCATATACGCCGTTTTTTTCCGCCAGCAAAAAAAAGCAAACGGGGTCTAACTGGTATTTTTTATGCAGCTCATCCAGCCAATCGTAGGTATCAAAAGGATCTTTTTTTGTACCCAGTAAGATTTTTATTCTTTCCAGGGAAGGAGATTGTAAAAAACCGCCCAGGGTTCTAAACAAGCCTTTGTGCTGGTAAGAAAAAGCAATATCAATATCGTAGGTTGGAATAAAGCTGAAACTCTTTTCTGCAGGATTGAAAAAAGGAAATTTTTGCTGAATGGCTTTTACAAAATCAAGTACCCACAAATTAATCAGTGGAGTTGCCAAAAAATCTTCCCTAAAGGCCAGGGA
>JANYFI010000223.1 GCA_025362765.1 Ferruginibacter sp.
CATAAAGGTTTTTTTACTGAAGTGAGTATATCAGCAACTATACCAAAGGGTATGATTTTGATTATTAGCATATTATAAAGCATAAAAAATTATAAAAAAGCCATTTTTTGGAGAAAATTCTAAAAATGGGATGTAGAGTCCCTGTGGGCTTGGCTGGGGTCACTTTTTAAAAGCACCTGAGCTGCTTTCAAAATAAAATATTTTTCAGTACCGGTGGTACAGCTAATTACAGCAATACATCCTATACCTGCAAGTGTATTTTAACACCCTGCAAAATAAAAAATAACACACGACTTAGACAAAAGAAGATGGACTGACAAAGACTTTGATCATATGGGTTGACACGACAGCTCAATTTATAAAGTTCGTTTGACAGGCGATTTGGAATTAGACATTGATTATATTTTGCAATGGCACACACCAGCTCTTTAAGGATTGTCTTTTACATTTTGGGTTGCACCAGCGACATTGGGTTTTAAAGAATAAAAAACCTGAGTTTTTATTTCGCTACTGGATTTGAGGATGCATTTAAAATGGAAGATATCGAAAGACCAACCATAGAAAATCAACATCAATGGACAATTATAACTCAACAAGGAGAAGACTTTTAATTTACTGGTGAGGGCTTTGAGCAATTTATCAGACAAGATCCATTTTTTGAATTTGGTCAGACGTTCTCTTATAACAAACGCAAGGGTTATTCTTTAGAAAAGCCAGCTAAACAAGAAAATGCAATTCGCAATAGAGAAAATATTTTAGCGCTACAACAAAAAGAACTGGAACATTACAAAAATGTAAAGAAGAGGCATCTTAAAAATCGGGCGTTAGCCGAATTGAATAAGTTGAAAGAAAATAACGAAATTGATACTCAGACTTACCTCAATAAGAGAAAGGAAATTAATGACCTTATTTTCTCCCACAGCTATTTTCTCAAAAGTACACAGTTTGAAAGTTGGGGCAGTTCGACGCAGTAGAACGCCAGCAGGCAAAAAAAGTATTACTGCAAGGGCCATTACCGTTCCAGCATTTTTTTAGTGTTTGAAAAGGATCATTATCCGGCAATAAAAGGCTTTGCGACTGCAAGACATCTTTCCGTGCAACGGCTGATATCATCAACGGCTCACTCAATAAATTGTTAGGTTACCCGCAATGTCACCGAGGCTGTTTTAATGCACGGTTAGCTTCGCTGCCGGCAATAGAAAACTTTTATTCAAAGTAACTGCTGCCCGGCCAATCAGTTTAGGCGGCGTGTTTTTGTGCTTTTTAATGTAAACATAAATGGCTGACACTGAGCTGCGCAAACCCGGGACGTTACCTGTTAAGTTTTTGGGTTACAGCCTCTCCTCCGCAAACAACCTGCAGCGCAAATATACCCGCAGGCAATGCGTATAGGCCGTTCATATATTGTATGCTGTTTCCTTTGCCCACTTTCGCCTGCATTGTTTTTATTAATTGCCCCGAAAGATCCCTGAGTTGTAAGGTTACTTCACCAGGCTCCGGCATATTGAGACTAACTGCAATTTTGCCTGCAGCAAACATGGGTCTTATGCTGGTGACAAACGAGGCTTGTTTATTTACTTTAACCAATACAACCGGGCTATAACTAAAGTTGCCATCCTGGCCGATGAGTTTTAAGCGGTAGTACAGGATATTATCATTGGCGCAAAACTTAGCTGCGTTTATATCTGTGTATTCTTTTGCAGCAGTTGTGAAGGCTGCAACAAATGAAAAATTAGTGCCATTGCCGCTTCTTTCAATTTCTTTATTGTCAAAAACTGATTCGCCTGTTGTTACCCAATTCAAAAAGACATCCCCATTTTTACCCGTTGCATTGAAAGAAATCAATTTAACGGGCAATACAAAATTGTCTTGCTTAATATTTACTGCAATGTGAATTTCAGCCAGGTGCCCTGTAGCGTTCCAACTGGTAGTAACACTTGGGGCGCTGGCTTTTTTACTGATGCTATAATAGCCATAGCCTGCACCATCACCACCAAAATCCAATCCTCCTGAGCTTTTTATAATGGTTTGACCACTGCTCGCTACCTGCGAACCGGCCAATGTGTTGTTCCATGAATCAAAGATGTCGTACACCAGATCGCCGGTGGCGCCTGTAACAGTTACCGAACTG
>JANYFI010000246.1 GCA_025362765.1 Ferruginibacter sp.
CCCATTTTTAGACAGTCTCTTAGATCTTCCATATTTACCTTCTGTAACCCATCAAAAACATTTGCGCTGCTTACAATCATAGCTCCATCATCATCAACTGCTGCACCGTTAGTAGAAAAAATGAAGCAGGTAAAAATATACGTTTCATATTGAAGATTTTATGGTAAAATAAGTTTAGGAAAATTAAGCAAAAAGGGACATGAAAAAAATATTACAGTTAGTTTACGCCCCCCTGCTATCCAATGCTTTTTTCACACTGCCAAATTTAATCAACAGATCTTTGGCGATGGCATAATCCACTTGCAATTTTTCCATTACCATTTTCGCCCCCCTTTCAATGAGTTTCTCATTGGTTAATTGCATGTTTACCATTCGGTTATTTTCAACCCTGCCTAATTGAATCATTAAAGTGGTGGAAATCATGTTAAGTATTAGTTTTTGCGCCGTACCACTTTTCATCCTGGTACTTCCGGTGATAAATTCCGGACCTACAATTACTTCAATGGAATAGGTGGCTACCTTGCTTAAGGGAGCACCAATATTACAGCAAATGCTTCCGGTAATAATGTTGTTGGCAGTACATTGCTTCAATGCTTCAATCACATACGGCGTAGTGCCACTGGCGGCGATACCAATCACTACGTCACTATCGCAAACTCTGTGCTGTTGCAAATCCTGCCAGCCCTGTTCTCCGTCATCTTCAGCAAATTCCACTGCTGAAGTGACAGCTTTATTGCCGCCTGCTATTATACCAATGATAAGGTCGGGCGATACGCCAAATGTAGGCGGGCATTCGCTAGCATCCAATATGCCCAAGCGGCCGCTGGTGCCCGCCCCTATGTAAAAAAGACGCCCGCCTGCCATCATTTTATCTGCAATCGCTGTTACCAATGCGTCAATCTGTGGTATTACTTTTTCCACTGCTGATGCCACAGTTTTATCTTCCCTGTTAATACTTACGAGCAACTCGTTGATAGACATATTTTCCAGGTGATGGTAATTCGATTCCTGTTCTGTAATTTTTTGTATTGCCATTCTTTATTTCTTTTGTTCGGGTACGAACAAGCTCCCTTATTATTTTTTGATTCTGTCCCTGGTATTCGGAGCAGGTTTAAAATCATTATTTGTTGCTATCGGATGATTGACTGTGATATTTTATCAACCCATCCATTGGGTTTTTCAATACACGGCCTAATTGTAATTCGTACGAGTCGCACATTTCCTTCAAGATATCTCTAAAACCGTATGCAACACTTCCTATAAAATGAATTGGAAGCGTCCAGCTTTCGCGGTATTTATAGAGATGGTTAAAAAAGAAATCGTTAAAACCATCTTCTATGATATTTTCTATCATAAAATGCCCCCGGTTTTCAACAAGAAAGGATACAAATCCCGCCAGGTAGCGATTGGGTAAAGGCTGTTTGTACACAGCATCTAAAATTTCCACTGAGGTGGTGTTGTATTTAGCATTAAAACGGTCCATCAGGTCTGGATCAAATGTATTATACAAATAATATTGCACTACCTTTTTGCCCATGTATGCTCCGCTTCCCTCATCTCCTAAAATAAAACCCAGGCCCGGACTATTTTTTACAACTTTTTTGCCGTTGTAATAGCAGGAATTGGAACCCGTGCCCAATATGCAGGCAATGCCTTTTTCATTGCCGCAAAGGGCTTTTGCTGCTCCCATCAGGTCGTGGTCAACATGCAAAACAGCAGTGGGGAAAGTAGCTTTTAACGCTTTCCTGATTGACCGTACATTTTCAGGATTAGCACAACCTGTACCATAATAATATATCTCATCCGGCTCATTATTTTTCAATGCCTTTTTTAATTCGGTTGCCAAAATTTGCTGTATCTGGCTGGTATTTAAAAAATAAGGGCTCATGCCCTGGGTAAAAATTTTTTTCCTTTTTTTTCCGTTGATTAAACACCACTCAGCCTTGGTTGAACCACTGTCTGCTATTAAAATATTTGTCATTATTATTATTTAGTTTGTAAAGGTTTACATTATTAAAGCTCAAGTTAATTAAAAAACACATCGGCGGCATTCATTATAATTCAATTATTTTCGTGTTTATAAGTGTAAATATGAACAAGAAAATTCAGGTTTGGTTACCATTGCTTTTTAGTATTACAATGATTTTTGGAATGATGCTCGGATATAAAATGAGGGACAACATGCCGGGCAAAAATTTCTTTTCTATAGAAAAACGACGGCCATTACAGGAGGTGATGGATTTGATAGAAACAAAATATGTAGACACTGTAAAAACTTCGGCATTAAGCGATACGGCTATTGCCGCCATTTTAAGCAAGCTTGACCCGCATTCTGTTTTTATTTCTGCCGATGACCTGCAGGGAGTAAATGATGATATTGCAGGGAATTTTTTCGGTATCGGCGTGGAGTTTAATTTATATAGTGACACCATCAATGTAATTAATGTAGTGCCGGACGGACCAAGTTTTAAAGCAGGTATAAAAACAGGTGATAAGTTCATTAAAGTAGGCGATACATTGGTTGCAGGTAAAAAAATTACTGCTGACCGCATAAGGAAATTATTAAGAGGCGATCTTGATACCAAAGTTGTCATTACTGTTTTAAGGGGCAATCAAACAATTCCCTTTACAATTAGCCGGGGGATGATACCTGTTAGCAGTGTAGATGCCAGTTATATTATTGAGAATGGCATTGGATATATTAGGCTGAATAAATTTTCGCAGTCCACTTACAGGGAGTTTATGCAGGCTATGGAAGCGCTGCAAAAGCAGGGATTAAAAAAACTGATACTTGATTTGAGAGGAAATGGCGGGGGCATTTTGGATGAAGCGACATCTATTGCCGATGAGTTTTTAGATGGAGATAAATTGATTGTATACACAGAAGGTTCGCATTTTGCAAAAAAGGAATATCGCTGTAAGAGACCCGGACTTTTTGAAAAGGGTGAATTAGTAGTACTGGCAGACGAAGGTACGGCCAGTGCCAGTGAAATATTAATTGGGGCTTTACAAGACTGGAACAGGGCTACTATTGTAGGCCGACGCAGTTTTGGTAAAGGATTGGTACAGGAGCAATTTGATTTAAGTGATGGCAGTGCGCTGCGACTTACCATCGCAAGGTATTATACACCAATTGGCAGAAGTATTCAAAGGCCGTATTTAAATGGAGAAAAGGCTTATTATGATGAAGTAATTAACCGTTTTCATGACGGTGAAGTTAACTCGCAGGACTCAATTAAACATGACAGCACCAAAATGTTCAAAACAGCTAATGGAAAGGTGGTATATGGTGGTGGGGGCATTACGCCAGATGTGTTTATCCCTATTGACACAGCTGATTTTGGTGCTTCATTTTCCAAAATATACTATAAAGGTGTCGTGAGTGATTTTGCTTATCATTTCTACCTGCAGCACCAGGTTTCATTAAGTGAGTATAAAACCATCAGTGATTTTGCAAAAACATTCACTTTTACTGAAGATAACTGGCGGGAGTTTGTGGCTGCTACTGCAAAAGATTCTATCAGATTATATGCCATTTCTGACAAAGAAAAAAGCAACTTAGTTACACGTATTCAATCTGCTATAGCTCGGCAAATATGGCGCAATGAGGGGTTATATGAAATGTTGAATACAAAAGATAAAGCAGTGTTGAAATCGGTTGAATTGCTTTCCAAATAGTTTTTCAAACCCTCTGTTATAGAAAAGGCTTCGTTAAAAAATTATTACCTTAACACCAAACGCTGGCACTAGTGGCATGTTGAGAGTAAAAATTACTTCAATTAAAACTAAAATTTTATGTGGCTTAACAGCATATTGGATACCATTGGCAACACGCCGTTGATAAAACTAAATAAAATCACCAAAGATTTACCCTGTACTGTGTTGGCAAAAGTGGAATATTTTAATCCTGGAAACAGCATTAAAGACAGGATGGCGCTAAAAATGCTGGAGGTGGCTGAACAGGAAGGAAAGATACAACCGGGAGGCACTATTATAGAAGGCACCAGCGGCAATACTGGTATGGGATTGGCACTGGCGGCGTGTGTAAAAGGGTACAAATGTATCTTCACTACTACGGATAAACAATCTAAAGAAAAGGCCGATATTCTTAAAGCCGTGGGTGCCGAGGTTATTGTCTGTCCCACAAATGTTGATCCTTCCGATCCACGCTCCTATTATTCAGTTAGCAAGCGGCTTGCCACTGAAGTTCCAAATAGTTGGTATGTTAACCAATATGATAACCCGGCAAATCGCCTTGCACACTATGAACAAACTGGCCCGGAAATCTGGCAACAAACGGAAGGTAAGGTTACGCACTTGGTAGTTGCTACCGGAACCGGAGGTACTATCGTTGGAACAGGCAAGTATTTAAAGGAACAAAATCCTGATATAAAGATTTGGGCAATAGATAGTTATGGATCTTTGTTGAAAAAGTATTTTGAAACAGGTGAGTTAGATCAAAAAGAAGTGTATCCTTATATTAGTGAAGGTTTTGGAGAAGATTTTGTGCCAGCCAATTATGACATGAGCGTGATTGATGCGTTTACGAAAGTGACTGACAAAGACGGGGCATTGATGGCAAGGCGCATCGCAAAAGAAGAAGGGCTTTTTTGCGGCTATAGTGCAGGCAGTTGTTTACAGGGTATGTTGCAGTTAAAAAGCCAGTTAAAAGCGGGCGATGTGGTGGTATTGATTTTTCATGATCATGGCAGCCGCTACGTGGGTAAGGTATATAATGACGAGTGGATGCTGGAAAGAGGATTTTTAGAAATGAAAACATTTAAAGATCTCATCAATGGCCGTGGATCTCAAAAACTCATCACGTTAACTCCGTGGCAGACAGTAGCGGACGCAATTGACCTTATGAAAAAATATGATATCGAGAACATACCCGTAGTTAAAGAAGGAATCAGTATCGGCGCCATATCAGAAAGTGGCTTATTTAATAAGATTTTAAGTGATGCAAATGTAAAATGGAAAACAGTGGAATCAGTAATGGAAAAAACGTATCCTGAAGTGGCATTTGACACTCCCGTTGAACGCCTGAGTGCCTTTATT